>JAHJSQ010000024.1 GCA_018830325.1 Gammaproteobacteria bacterium | reverse complement strand
CGGCGGAATCTGATTGCCATGGATGGCATGAATGCAGATTTTGCATTACGCCATGGATGGCGTGTATTAGGGCAATGCAGGAGCAATTGCCGAGGAGCAAAAATCTGCCCTGCCGCCGACACCTGCCAATCGAGCAACCGACCCTTCCCTAAAATAGGGAAGTTATTTGCGACCAAATCCTAAGATAGATAATGTAGCAAGCCACAGAAGTAAATCCGTGAGATATTCGCTCGGAGTCTATGCGGCTGATGAATCGGATGGCTCTGTGCGAGGGGCTTTCTGCAGTTTTCTCATTTGGCTAGGCGTCTCTCCGTTAATAATAATTAGTACCGGAACGAATAAAAGCAATATAACGGCCGTCGTATAAAAGCCTTTGTTTATCATTCCCGCTAGCCAAAAACAGCCGAGGCTTCCCCAGACCATGCGCATTGGTCCGGGTAGTTTGATTTCGGGCATGCTACCCTCCGAGTTTATATCATCAATTCAACCAGTATGTTGTGATAGATATCGGTCAGAGTGTCCAAATCTTTAAGGTCGACGTTTTCGTTGATTTTGTGAATCGTGGCGTTGATCGGTCCGAGTTCGACGACTTGTGCGCCGGTGGGGGCGACGAAACGTCCGTCCGAGGTTCCACCGCCGGTATCGTCGACCGGTTCGAAACCGGTGACCGAATAGATCCCGGCGTGTACCGCATTGATCAATTCGCCTTTGTCGGTCAAAAAAGGTTTTCCCGACAATCGCCATTCCAAATCATATTTTAAATCGTATTTATCCAGAATGGCTTGCGTGCGCCTTTTGATACTATCTTCGTTTGATTCGGTGCTGAATCTCAGGTTGAACTGAACCTCGATACTGCCTGGAATGATGTTTTCGGCGCCGGTGCCGGCGTTGAAGTTCGAGACTTGTAAGCTGGTCGGTGGAAAGAATGCATTGCCTCTATCCCAGATTTCCTCGGTTAGTTCTTTGAGTGCCGGGGCGAAACGATGAATCGGGTTCTCGGCGATTTCTGGGTAGGCGACATGGCCTTGTATGCCGTGTACGGTCAGTTTCGCGCACAGCGAGCCGCGCCGACCGACTCGAATGAGGTCGCCAAGCTTTTTGTCGCTCGATGGTTCGCCGACCAGGCACCAGTCGATTTTTTCGTTGCGTTGTTCCAGGGTTTCAATGACCTTGACGACGCCGTTCGTCGCGGGGCCTTCTTCGTCGCTGGTTAACATGATCGCGATTGAGCCTCGGTGATCCGGGTGTTTTTCGATGAAGCGTTCGACTGCAGTGACGAAACAGGCGATGCCGCTTTTCATGTCTGCCGCGCCCCTTCCGTAGAGTTTGCCGTCCTTTATCGTCGGCTCGAACGGCGGCGAATGCCAGCGTTCGATCGGGCCGGTTGGCACGACGTCGGTGTGACCAAGAAAAATGAACAGCGGTTTGTCTTCGCCGCGTTTCAGAAAAATATTCCGGGTATCTTCGAAATCGAGATATTCGGCGCGGAAGCCCGTTTTCTCGAGGCGTTCGGCAAGCAGTTTCATGCATCCGGCGTCGTCGGGCGTGACCGATGGGCGGCTGATCAAGTTTTTAAGTAATTCCAATGGATCGTTCATGATTTATGTACGGCAGGTTTTGTAGCGTATTTCGTTGTTATTGAGCGGGGCGTTTTCTTTCCAAGTTCTTTGCTTTGGGAATGCAATGCGAGTAGCTCAAGGTTATCGAAGTTGGCAAGCTTGTGCTTGCGAATTTGATTCCTATGTAGGACCTATGCAGGAAGGGGTTAACAAGCCATAAGCATCAAGCTAAAAATGGTCAACCCGCATCACGCTCTTTCCCAAGATCGCTTTCAACCTAACGTTCATGAAGGCCTAGCCATCACCCCGGTAAATGAAAGTCCTTTGGTGGGGAAGGTGCGGTCACTCGCCCGACAGGACGTCGTGAATACGTCCGTGTAGGCTCGACGGCGGCTTTCCCTGCCGCCGACGCCTGCCGGTCGAGCAGCCGCACCCTCTCCGGAACCGGTATTGTGTTGAATATTAGATAAAGAACCCAAATCTACAAACTTTCACAGTAAAAATTCAGCTTGGTACTGTTCAGCCTTGAAACCGACAAGCAGCTTTTCGTCTTTTTCGAGCACCGGGCGTTTGATCAGTGTCGGCGTTTCGAGCATCAATTTTAAAGCCTTGTCTTCGTCCAGGTCGGATTTTTGTGCCGCATCAAGTTGCCGCCAACTGGTGCTGCGCTGGTTGAGCAATGTTTGCCAGTCGCTTCGAGCCAAAAAGTTTTTCAGCAATTCGGTCGTCAGGCCGTCTTCCCGGTAATCGTGAAAGCGGTAGTTGATACCGTTTTTGTCGAGCCACTTTCGGGCTTTCTTGATCGTATCGCAGTTTTTGATTCCGTAAAGTGTAGGCATAGGTCGGGTTTATAATTCGCTATATAACAGCTCATCTAGGCTAGGCAGGGTTTTATCCGCTTTAAGGCGGTTTTTATACAGCTCGATGAACTCCATCAAGGCTTGCTCGAGATCGGCGAGCGTTTCTTCTTCGTATTCTTTTTCGTCTACCGGCAGTTCCGGCGAATCGAGATAATCTTTTTGTATGGCAATTTCGCTGTTGATCGAAAGCATTGCGTAGATAACGGCATCATTGGATAAATTTTCTGTCATGGTCGAGGTGTGGTTGGTTAAGAGTTAAAATTTTGTAGGGTACACATCGCGTACCTTGTTCAAGGTGCGGTAAGAATCAACGATCAGCAAAATGTTTGATTATGTCGGCATTGTCGACTTGGTAATATACTCATCGGAGATCAAAATTCGGCCGAACACCCCGGCGCCTCCTTAGGCACTTCCGAAATTTGAAGTGCTAAAGGTATATACGCTTCTTAGCGGGACGGGGGTTGTAACCCCGTCCCGCAGAAGATGTATTCAAAAAATCTCCTTTAGCCCCTCGGCAACTGCTTCTGCGTTGCCCTACCTCCTGCACCCATGCGGTCGTCTTTTTCGAAGAGGGGGCTGAATATTGCCCCTTCATGTCCTTCATGGTGTCTTGCATCCGCCAATACTTTCGCAGCCTTTGGGGCGTGGGAACGGGGTAATGCGTATCAGGCAAAATGCGAATCAATCGCGCAGCAATTCGTTGATACCGGTTTTGCTACGAGTTTTTTCGTCGACTTGCTTGATGATCACCGCGCAGTATAGGCTGTATTTGCCGTCCGAGGAAGGTAAGTTGCCTGGTACGACGACCGATCCTGCAGGTACGCGGCCGTAGGTGATTTCGCCGGTAATACGGTTGTAGATCTTGGTGCTTTGGCCGATGTAAACGCCCATCGAAATGACCGAGCCTTCTTCGACGACGACGCCTTCAACGATTTCCGATCGTGCGCCGATGAAACAGTTGTCTTCGATGATGGTCGGTCCCGCTTGCAAAGGTTCAAGCACGCCGCCGATGCCGACGCCGCCTGATAAATGTACGTTTTTACCGATTTGCGCGCACGATCCGACCGTGACCCAGGTATCGACCATCGTGCCGCTGTCGACATAAGCGCCGATGTTGACGTAAGAGGGCATTAATACCGCTCCGGGCGCGATGTAGGAGCCGTGGCGAGCATTCGCGTTCGGTACGACGCGTACGCCGGCTTTGGCGAAATCGTCCGGCGTATAAGACGCGAATTTGGTTTCGACCTTGTCGTAATAACGGTTGACGCCGCCGTCCATGACGCGGTTCTCATTGACGCGAAACGACAATAACACCGCCTTTTTGAGCCATTGGTTAACGACCCATTCGCCGTCGATTTTTTCAGCGACGCGGGCTTCGCCGCTGTCGAGTAGATTGATCGCTTCTTTTATCGTCTCGCGCAATTCGGGATAAACGTTGACCGGTGTGATGTCGGCACGGTTTTCAAAGGCGGTATTAATAATATTTTCTAGTTCTGACATGATTTTCCGTTGTTTATAGCGTGTGAATGAAATTTTTAATGCGCTCTGCGGCATTGATGCATTCTTCGATCGGCGCCACTAGGGCTATCCTGACGTGATTCCGTCCGGGATCGGATTCGTTGAACGGTCTGGATAAATAACTGCCCGGTAAGACTGTTACATTTTCGGATGCAAACAGCTGTTGTGCAAATTGAATTTCCGATACCGGAGTTTTTAGCCATATATAGAAACTTGCCGGAGGGATGGTAACGGCAGTAGCTTCGGATAATATGTCTTTGAATGCACTAAATTTTTCCCGGTATAACTGACGGTTGTCGACGACATGCGCTTCATCGCGCCAGGCTGCTATGCTGGCATGTTGCGTCGGTACCGGCATCGCACAGCCATGGTAGGTGCGGTATTGAAAATAACGCTGCAGAATTTCCGCGTCTCCGGCAACGAAGCCTGATCGCAAACCCGGCGCATTCGAGCGCTTCGATAGACTATGAAAGATCACGCAACGCTTAAACTTTGTGTTGCCGGTCGCAACAGCCGCCTCCAAAAGTCCGGTTGGCGGGTTATTTTCGTCGGCATAAATTTCGCTGTAGCATTCATCCGACGCAATCACGAAATCGTAGCGCTCGGCCAATTCGATCAAATGTTCCAGCTGTGTTTGAGGGATGACCGCACCGGTCGGATTGCCCGGCGAGCAAATATACAACAACTGGCAACGATGCCAAACCGATTCGGGAACAGTGTTGAAGTCGGGTAGGTAAGCGTTTTCCTCGGTCGTATTCAGGAAATAGGGCTGTGCTCCGGCTAGTAAAGCCGCGCCTTCGTAAATTTGGTAAAACGGATTCGGCATCAAGATCAACGGTTTTTCGCTCGGTTTGACGAGGCATTGCGCGAACGAAAACAAGGCTTCGCGGGTTCCGTTGACCGGTAGTACTTGTGTTTCGGGATCGAGTAAATCGACCGGTATTTTAAAACGCATCGCGATCCATTCGGCCATCGCTTGCCGGAGTTCCGGCAATCCGCGCGTCGATGGATAAGCCGATAGACCATGCATGTGCGTGATGAGCGCTTCTTGAATGATGTGCGGCGTAATGTGTTTGGGTTCGCCTATCGACAGCGCGATGTGGGCTTTATCGGCAGGCGGAACGATGCCTTGCTTGAGCCGAGCTAGCTTTTCGAACGGGTAAGGCTGTAGATGCTTTAAATTTGGATTCATTATTTACTGCAGCGAGGTTGTTTGCCTTGAGCGACTGCTTGTTTTTGAATTTCCAATGCTCTTGGCATGGCATTTTGCAATTCTTGAATTCGAGTGGCATGTGCGGGGTGTGTAGACATAAATTCCGGCGGTTGTTGACCGTCGCCGGCTCGCGCCATCTTTTGCCACAGTATAACGCTTTGGCGGGGGTCGAAACCGGCCTTGGCCATCAAGTCGAGGCCGATTTTATCGGCTTCGTTTTCATGCAGTCGGCTGTAGGGCAATAGCACGCCGTACTGGGCGCCGACACCGAGCAGTCCGAGAGCCGTTTGACCCATTGCGGTTTGCGGTGCGCTGACGGCTTGGATCAAGGCCATACCGGAGCTGACCGCCATTTGCTGCGAGACGCGTTCATTGCTGTGCCTTGCCAAAACATGACCGATTTCATGACCGATGATAGATGCCAATTGGTCTTGATTGTCGACGAAGTTGACCATGCCTGAATGCACACCAATTTTATTACCGGGCAAGGCGAAGGCGTTCAAGCTGTTGTCTTCGAATACGACGACTTCCCAATTGCCTCCGACTTCCCGGATGACCGCATTGGATACGCATGTAACAAATTGAGTGTGCCTCTGATTGCTGCTAATCGGGGTTTCTTTTTTTAAGCTGTCGAAAGCCTGAAGCCCCATTTGATTGAGTTGGGTATCGGGCATGAATGCGAATTGCGTTCTGCCTGTCGGGCTGGTGGCGCAAGCGTTCAATAATAGGGTGACGCTAAGTGCCAGTGAGATTTTATTAAACATAATGCGGTACCCTTTGCCGAATTGAAGACGTTAGGTTGATCAGGAATACTTATGCGATGATCTACCCATCGCAGATCAAAATTCGGCACCGGGGGCCCGTCAAAGGACGCCGTGAATACGTCCATGTAGGCTCTGTGCCAGCAACCATGCTGGCAAAGCCTTTGCCAGGCACCCCTGTGCCTCCTTAGACACTGCCGAAAATTGAAGGACGGTGGGTTTATACTGTGAGACCGCCGTAATCTGCAATGAGTATTCGTAATTTCGATCGATATTTTAACGTAACTCGATAATGAAGGTTCGAAAAAGTATTCAAGAAGATTTTAACCAGATAATGGTGAGGTTATGTCGTGCTTTCTAAAGTTGATTGATTTGTCGGGCTCTGGATCTAATGGCTGTCTATACAGGATGAATGAAAAATTCTAAGCGGGAAATGCCGGGTGAAACGGGACAGTGCGGTTATTTCGGGTTAAAATGCTTGCTATTACTGTAGTGTCGTATCGCGTTAATCGTTTAATCGGCATGGCTAAATCTAAATCAATTAAAGATATAAAGAGGAAAAGCGCGTGACTGAAATTACCGAAGTGCCCAGTCCTTTTTGCGGTATTGGAACCGATGATCTGACAATTAGTGTCGACGGTTTGTCGTTGAAGGTTCTAAGCAACGGCTGCGCGGTCAATACCCCTGCATTTGAACAAGTCATTACCGACTTTAAGCCCAGAGTCGCCGGGAAGCAAGTCGCTCTTGAGCATGCTGTGGCTAAAGCCGTTGAAATATTACAAGATTCCAGTCAGCCGATCATCGGAGGTTGTGCGACCGATGTCAACGGTATGCGCGCGTTGCTGGCGTTGGCCGACCGCTGCGGCGCCGTGGTCGATCAGATGAACTTCAATGCGGCAAGACGTAATTATCTGGCAATGCAAGATTCCGGCTGGATGACGACAACGCTGGCCGAGGTTAAGAATCGGTGCGATTTACTGTTGGTGTTCGGTAAGGATTTGGAAAGTTTCGTGCCGCGTTTTTTCGAGCGTTATCTTTGGAATCAGGAGTCGATGTTTCTGGAGGATACCGCTAACCGAGAGGTGATTTATTTGGGCAAGGCGCCCTCCGGCACTGCTCAGGTTTCGCCAAATGGTAAGCAAGCGCAAGTATTGACTTGTGCCGATGCCGATTTACCCGACGTCGTAGCGGTATTGAGGGCCCTAGTCAAGGGACATAAGATCGATGCCGATTCGGTAGGAGGTATTAAAGTTTCCGATTTGCAGACCGTGGCCGAGCGTTTGCAAGCTGCGAAATACGGCGTCGTGACTTGGGCAGCGTCAGCGTTGGCTTTCGATCAAGCAGAACTTACTGTCCAATCGGTTTGCGAGCTGATCAAGGATATCAACGATCAGGGAAGCCGTTGTTCCGGATTGCCGTTGAGCGGCAAGGAAGGCGATCTGACAGCCAGTCAGGTTGCGGGATGGATTTCCGGTTATCCGGCACGGATTAACTATGCTAAAGGCTACCCCGAATACGATCCTTATTTGTACGATAGTAGAGCAATGCTCGAGAACGGTGAGGGCGATGCTTTGCTGTGGGTGCAAGCATTCAATAGCAAAGCAATACCGCCTGTTACCGATGTGCCGACCATTGTCTTAGGCCGTTCGGGCATGGTATTCGATAAAGAACCGGATGTTTACATTCCATTGGGTACGCCGGGTATCGATCATGCCGGCCACGCTTATCGTGCCGATAGTGTTGTGGCGATACGTCTGAAAAAATTGCGCGATTCGGGCTTACCTGCTGCCGCTGACGTATTATCGGCGATCGAGCGGGCGCTATAGATTTAATTATCTCGCGCAGAGGCGCGGAGAAAGTAAGAATACGAGATGTTGGTAGGGTTGCGTCAGACATTTTGTTTTACGGTCTTCATCTCATATGGAACGATCTTTTTGTTTTTAACCATCAACTCTCTGCGCCTCAGCGCATCTGCGCGATAATGATACAATTCAACAAATAATCCGATGTCTATGTGCTTCGATGTACTGCTCATCTCTAATCATTTGGAAAAGCTATGCTGATTAAATTAACAGGTGGAACGGTTTATGACCCCGCCGGCGGAATCGACGGCCAAAAACGGGATATTTATATTCAAGACGGTCGCATCGTCGATAGACCTACGGCCGATCTCAAAATCGATCAAGAATATGATTTAACCGGTAAAGTCGTGATGTCCGGTGCGATCGACATGCATACGCATATCGGCGGCGGTAAGGGGAATATCGCGAGAATCTTGTTACCGGAAGACCACCGCTCAGATCCGGTTATCCGCACCGATTTGACGCGTTCCGGAAGCGGTCATGCGATACCGAGCACTTATGTTACCGGCTATCGTTATGCCGAGATGGGCTATACAGCGGCGTTCGAGCCGGCAGTGTTGCCGGTTAACGCCCGACAGGCGCATATGGAAATGGGCGATATTCCGATTTTGGATAAAGGGGGCTACGCGATGCTTGGCAGCGATGACTACTTGCTGCGCATGTTGACTGCAAAAAAAGATCAGAAAGCGGTTAACGATTATGTCGCATGGACGCTTCAAGCGTCCAAATGTATAGGCATTAAAGTCGTTAATGCCGGCGGCATCAGCGCGTTCAAGTTTAATCAACGCAAGCTCGATCTTGACGAAAAAAATGCGTATTACGACGTGACGCCCAGGCAAATTCTGCAAACCTTGGCGACTGCGGTCAAAGAATTAGGCGTTCCGCATCCTTTGCATGTGCATGGTTGTAATCTGGGCGTGCCGGGCAATGTCGACACGACGCTCGATACGATTCAAGGCGTGGGCGGCTTACCGATGCATTTGACGCACATTCAGTTTCATAGCTATGGCACCGAAGGCGACTTCAAATTCTCATCGGGCGCCGCGCAAATCGCTGAAGCGGTCAACAAGCATAAGAACATTACGATTGATGTCGGACAAATTTTGTTCGGCCAGACCGTCACGGCATCCGGCGATACGATGCGCCAACATGCGAACCACAAACACGGGCATCCGAACAAGTGGGTATGCATGGACATCGAATGCGATGCCGGCTGCGGCGTTGTGCCGTTCAAATACAGGGACCAGAATTTCGTCAATGCTCTGCAATGGGCGATCGGACTCGAAATCTTCCTGCTGGTCGACGACCCGTGGCGCGTGTTTTTGACCACCGACCATCCGAACGGCGCGCCGTTCACGACCTATCCGCATCTGATTCGTTTGCTGATGGATAAAAGCTTCCGCAACGATATGCTCGCGACGATTCATCCGGAAGCGCAAAAAATGACGACGCTGGCATCGATCGACCGCGAATACACGCTGAACGAAATCGCGATCATGACGCGCGCGGGCGCGGCCAAATTGATCGGCCTGAAAGATCGCGGCGGCCTGACCGCTGGGAATTGGGGCGACATCACCGTGTACACCGAAAACGCCGACCGGCAAAAAATGTTCGAAAAACCGGATTACGTGTTCAAAGACGGCGAGATGGTCGTAAAAGATGGCCAGATCGTCCATGTAAAATGGGGAACGACACATATTGTCAAGCCTGATTATGACGCGGCCGTCGAAAAAGACCTCAAGTCTTATTTCGACCGCTATCTGACGATGAAAATGGGTAACTTTAAAATCAGCGACGACGAGTTTACCGAGGACGGGCGGGGAAGTTTGACGGTGCATTCTCTAAAAGAGGTGGTTTAGTGAAAACACTGGATGAGTTGGAAAAACTTAGATTCCGGTCAGAAAGAGTATATTTAATTTCATGGATAATAATATAGATTCTGCTTGGGCAGCAATCACATCAATATTAAAGGAATTTGATTTCTACGAAATCAAAGAGATTATTCGAATCAGTGGTGGAATTGATTTACCGTAATTATTCACATCCCTCCTATCGTTCCCACGCTCCAGCGTGGGAATGCAGCCCGAGACGCTCTAGCGTCTCGTACCGCTGGAGCGGTACTCAGGCGTTCCTACGCAGAGCGTGGGAACGAGAATGGCCGGGGGACTGAATACTTACACTTTTTAAGTATGAATAACCTTGAAAAGCATAAGTTCTTAAATTATGTAATTGAGGGAATATTCGAACGTATCAATAATCTTCGGTATCTCGATTATGATCCGGAAGAGAGGCTAAAGAATTATTTGAGTCGGTTTGGATGGCAGTGTATAGATAACAAAATCATACCCATTGAGATTTTAGACTCAGTTGATTTGACTGAACTTGATCCACTAGCGCGAGAAGATCTGGTCAAGGCATCAACTAAATTCCGTGACGGCGATTTGAGCGGAGCTATATCGTCGGCATGTGCTGCGATTGATAGCGTAACAGCAAATGTGTATCAAAAAAAAGAAGGTCTCGGGTCTGTAAGTGATTCATCTTTTCAGGAAAGGTGCAATAAATCACTTGAGGCTGTAGGTATTTTTGAAGCCATTCAAAATCAACTCGAAGAAATTCAATGGAAAAATTCAAACGTTAATTTTTTAAAGAAAAACTTGAAACAATCAATTAATCAAGCTGCTTTTGTGATGCAGACGCTCTGAAGTGAAATGTCAGATGTGCATGGAACGAAACCCGTAATAAAACCTCTGGTCTTTGACAGTATCAAGTGGGCGCAAATAATCGTTAGATTATTAAGCGAAAAGTATGATGATTAACTCGAATGGAAACAAAATATACCTAAGGTCTTAAATTAAACGATGCCCGTTATTTCCTATTTTTTCGGCATTTACATCAGGATGTATCACGATGATCACAATCCGCCGCATTTTCACGCCGAGTACCAAGGTCATCAGGCATTAATTGCGATCGAAAGTGGAGAAGTACTGGAAGGCCGTTTGCCGAGTAAAGCATTGAAACTGGTCAGGGACTGGGCGAAAGAGCATCAGGAAGAATTAATGGCGGATTGGCAGTTAGCCATTCAACTAAAACCGTTGCAGCGTATAGCCGGAGCCGATAATGATTAAAATCATCAAAGCTGAATATATCGAACATAAAATCATACGCTTGTGGTTTTCCGATCAAACCGTCGGCGACTACGATTTACAGCCTTTGCTGGAGAAACAGACCGAGTTGGTCGCCCCGCTACAAGATGAAGATTATTTTAAACGATTCTTTCTAGAGCTCGGGGCATTATGCTGGAAAAATGGCCTGGAGCTTAGTCCTGGAAATATTCATAACAAACTTGAGCAACAAGGTTTGTTGCAGTGTGATTTGAAGGCTGCTTGAGGTTATTAATTAAACAATCTGTAAATCGGGAAATCAGCGATTTCTCGGCATTAACAACCAAAATACATAGATAACAGATGAAGAAACAATAAACTAAAAAAAATCCGGAGATACCTATGGCTATAGATTATCGCAGCATCATTACCATCGAACCCGGAAAGCGAGGTGGTAAGCCTTGTATTCGCGGGTTGCGGATTACGGTTTACGATGTTTTGGGATGGCTTGCGGAGGGTATGAGCGAAGTGGAAATTTTGGACGATTATCCTGAACTGGAGTCAAACGATATAAGGGCTTGTTTGGCTTTTGCAGCCGAACGTGAGCATAGCTTAGCGGCAATTATTTAATGAAGCTGCTTTGGATGAAAACTTGTCGCGCCGTGCAGTGGCCTTTTTAGTTGAAGCATATCCTGAATCCACACAAGTTGCGATATTAGGTTTGGAACGCGCCAGTGACTGGGAAATTTGGGAATATGCCAAAACCAACGACTTTGTTATCGTCACGAAGGACGCTGATTTTTTTGAAATGTCGAATCTTTACGGTCAACCGCCTAAAATTGTTTGGCTGAAAATAGGCAATCAGTCCAAAGCGGCGATTATCAATTCTTTGTTGACTAAAAAGGACGCGATAGAAATGGCATTGATCGACGAAAACAAGGCCTGCATCGAGATATACCGATAACGTCAACACTTTACTTACTTTCAAATATTTAACCATGTGTACCCATGATGATTATTAACGGCGTAACGATAGACAAAACCTTTGCCGAGGCATTTCCGATGAAGGCGACGCGCGCGATTATCACCGCGCAAAACGAAAAATGGGCGATGATCTCGGCGCAAGCGATGACCGGTTTCGCGACTTCGGTGATCGCTTGCGGCTGCGAGGCCGGCATCGAGCGCGTGCTCGATCCTTCCGAAACACCCGACGGACGCCCTGGCGTTTCTGTGATGATCTTCGCGATGGGCGGCAAAGGCCTTGCGAAACAATTGGAAACGCGCGCTGGGCAATGTGTGCTGACTTCGCCGACTTCGGCGTTGTTCGCCGGCATTGAGAGCGACAAACCGATTCCATTGGGCAAGAATTTGCGCTATTTCGGCGACGGTTTCCAGATTTCCAAAGTGATCGGTGGCAAACGTTATTGGCGCGTGCCGGTCATGGACGGCGAGTTTCTGACCGAGGCGACGACAGGGCAGGTCGAAGCGGTCGGTGGAGGTAATTTCTTGGTATTGGCCGAATCGCAGCCGCAAGCGCTGGCGGCCTGCGAGGCCGCGATCGAGGAAATGCGCAAGATTCCGAATGTGATCATGCCGTTTCCGGGCGGCGTCGTTCGCTCCGGTTCGAAAGTCGGTTCGAAATATAAGGCGCTTGGCGCATCGACCAACGATGCTTTTTGCCCAACACTGAAAGGCATCACCAAAACCGATTTGTCGCCTGAAATCGAATCGGTGATGGAAATCGTGATCGACGGCCTGACCAAGGAAGATATCGACAAAGCGATGCGAGTCGGTATTCAAGCGGTCTGCGATTTGGGTGCCGAAAACGGCGTCAAACGCATCAGTGCCGGCAATTACGGCGGTAAACTCGGCCCCTTCCATTTTCATTTACAGGAGATCATGGCATGACTGCGTTAACCTTCACGCTGAAACAGCGACCGGCTCAGCGCGTCGATTTGTCGCCTCTGGTTTGTCAAAAACTGGCGGGGTTATCGCCGACCGATATTGCAGCGCTCGAACTCGATAGCGGCAAGCGCAAAATTCGCGTCGACGAACTATTCACGATTGCCGGTTACGATACACAACAGATTGTCATCAAGAATAGTTACTCCAAGCTCGATTTTATCGGTAAAGAATTAACCGAAGGACAGATCCGCGTCGAAGGCGATGTTGGCGCTTATCTGGGCCTGGGCATGAAGTCCGGCACGATTACCGTCAACGGCAACGCCGGACTATTCGCGGCCTGCGAAATGAAAAAAGGTTTCGTTCAGATCAACGGCAATACCGGCGATTTTCTCGGGGCGGCCTTGCCCGGTAACAAGATGGGCATGAAAGGCGGCACCGTTTTGGTTAAAGGCAACGCCGGCGAGCGGGTCGGCGATCACATGCGCCGCGGCGTCATTTTGATCGAAGGCAATGCCGGCGATTATTGCGGGTCGAGAATGACGGCCGGCACGATCGCGGTGATGGGCAACACCGGACGCTATACCGGTTTTGCAATGCGCCGAGGCACCTTATTGCTTTGGAACAAGCCCGAATTGCCGGCGACCTTCAATGATTGCGGCTCGCATACCTTGGCGTTTTTGCCGATGTTGTTCGCGTCGTTCAAAGGATTCGATTCGAAATTCGCAGACACTGCGGCGGTCTTCAATCGTGTCCGGCGTTACGGCGGTGACATGGCTGAAATGGGGCGCGGCGAAGTGTTGGTCAGGCTATGACGATGTAAAACGATGAACTGAAGAGGCCGGCAGACATGAACGAGAACATTTCGGACAAGGAGGCGGTCAAGGATGACGACGATGCGGATTACGCAGCCCGCGTCTTGTTGATCGACCTCGAAAATTGCCCGAAACAAGTCTATCAGTTGATGGAAGATTTAGCCGCCTATACCCACGTCGTGATTTGCTATGCGCAGTGCGGCGCGCGCGTTCCGCTCGATTGGATCGTGCCGCTGACCGCAACGGTCAATCAAAATCGTCTGAAAATCATCAAAATGCCGAACGGCGGCAAGAACTCCGCCGATTTCGGCATCACCTTTTGGGCTGGCGCAATGATGGCCCAGCTCCCCGAAAATACCCATTTCGATGTCGTTTCCGACGACAACGACCTCGATCATGCGGTTAGTCTATTAATCAGCCAGAACCGGAGCGCGCAACGTATCGGTGTCCAACTCGAAAATATGCCGGGCTTCGCACCGAAAAGCCCTGAAGTCTTGGTGCAGGAGTTTTGCGCGCATTTGATCAAGCACAGTCGAAGCCGACCGGTCAAAAAAGAAACCCTGCTCAACAGTATTCGCAGTAAATTTAAGAATAATGTGGTTAATGAGGAGGATTTATTCGATGAGTTGATTCGACAGCAGGCTATAGAGATTAAGGATAATAAAGTTACTTACAATCAAACTAAAATCGAAGTGTTAGCGACTGAGTAGTCGCTCTTTACCTTTGCCGGCAGGGGTTTGTATACTCATCGTAGATGAAAATTCGGCCTCGGGGTGCCCGTCAAAGGACGCCGTGAACCCAGCACCCTGAGGCCTCCTCCGGCACTGCCGAAATTTGAAGTGCGAAAGGTATAACCCCGTCCGGAAAGTTTCGACTATGCTCAAAGCAAACAAAAAACGTTTGGGGCGGGTTGAATAACCCGTCCCGCGCCAGCATTAGTGCGCGGTGCGTATTCAACCTGGTTTTTTAGTGGGATTGAGACAGGCGCTTTAAATCCTTGTCGATCGCTTTAGCCAGGGTTTTGACGGTTTTATTGGTTTGGAATTGATTAGGGCCTTTTGCTTCGAAAGTGTAATCGGCAATCAGTTTGCCGTCGTCGACTCGAATTAAATGCCCCATGATATAAGCAAACAAGAAGCTCGGTTTATGCAGTCTACCGACCAGGATGTAATCTGCGTCGAACTGCTTGCCGAGTTTCGCGGCCACATCATGGTGATCGAATAGATAACCGGTCCCGGCATTGGCCTGTTGTTGGGATGCGAAGTCGGTTTCGACTATGTCATTCCCTAATGTTGTTAATTCGGCTTCGAGTTGAGGCTTGATCGAAGCGGTGCGCTCCAGTTCTTGAGGGATGCCTGGAGCCAATGTGAGATCTTTTAACTCGAAAACCAAAACGGCAATTCGAGATTCCGCTAAGGCGCTCGTTCCGAATATCATCAGGAAAAAAGCGGCAATGAGGCGAGCATCAACAGGGTTTTTCATCGGCTTTCTCGTTCGTGATTGATAAGAGAAAGACAGTCTACCCGTAAATCGAAACGATAGAAAGCGTGATCGTTACTTCAATAAATCCGCCATAGAAATGACGTTTTTAGCCATTTCGCCGATCGAAATATTCCGGTCCATCGCCAGTTTTCGCAGCGCATGATAAGCCTGAGCTTCGTCGAAGCCTTGCGATTTCATTAAAATACCTTTTGCTCGGTCGACCGATTTTCGCTCTTCCAGTTGCGATTTGGTTTTTTTCAATTCTTCCTTGATGGCGTTTTGCTCTTTGAATCGAGCCACCGCGATATCGATGATGGTTTTGATGCGTTTGGGGTCGAGTCCGTCGACGATATAAGCGCTGACGCCGGCCTTGATGACTTTATCGATCGTGTCGCTATCTTGATCCTCGGCAAACAGGATCACCGGCGCCGAATGGCTTTGATTAATCCTTAATATGGCATCGAGTATTTTTGGTGTCGGGGTATAAACATTCAATACCACGATATCCGGCAATAAATTTAAAACCAACGAATTTAAATCGATAGTATCGAACGGGAGGCAAGCGGTTTCGAAACCATGCTTTTTTAGGGTTTTCTCGAGCAGTTTTTCACCTTGAATTTCATCGGCGATTAAGACTTTCAGCGCTTGCATGTCAATCCAGTTCGATTTTCACTACAGTGCCGTCAGGCATGATTTCGGTAATGAACTCTTTAGGCTCTTCGAGGTAGCGCGCCAAGATTGCCGATGCTAATGCGCAAACTGCCAGAATGATGAAAAACGTAGACGGTGCGACATGACCCATCAGCGCTAAAAAAAAGATTGCGCCGGCATTGCCGTAAGCGCCGACGATGCCGGCTATCTGGCCGGTTATGGGTCTTTTGATCAATGGTGCGATGGCAAATACCGCACCTTCAGCGGCCTGAAGAAATATCGAACACAACACCGTCATTGAAATAGTCATCAAAATGGGCCAATCGCCGGCAATAAAGGACAGCAAGTAATAACCGAGCGAGGTACCGGCTAGAAACATCGTCAGCGAAAACTTGCGGCCGATTTTGTCGCTGAGCCAGCCGCCGGCCGGGCGGGCGATCAGGTTCATGACAATGAAGCTCGATGCCATCAGGCCTGCATCGATCATCGAGACAGCTTGGGTTTCGCGGTAAATCGTAAAGAAAAACATCGGCAGCATCGATACCACGGCTAATTTTGAGCCGAACGTCATCAGATAAGCGACACTCAGAATAGTGATTTGTTTGAATGGATAATGGTGAATACTGTCGATCGGGCGGCTGAGCCGTTCCGCATTGATTTCGACGATTTGATAAGCTTGAACAAAGAAAAGTGTCCAGACAATGATGTTGATTGCAAGGACCCAGGGTGTACTAAGTAAATCGGCTTCCGGCGTCGATAGCTGCCAAGTGAGCAAAGACATTGCGGCATAAAGCGGTACGGTCGTGCAGATGTAAAGGAATAGGTCTTTTATCGAAGTAACCTCCATTGCGCCCGAACGTCTAGGTTTCAAATAGGGCACGTCGGGTGGCGTATCCTCGACATTCCGGTAATAGATGAACGCATATGCTAGCGACAAAATACCGGTTGCGGCAATCGCATAACGCCAGCCGTTTTCGGCGCCGAAATATAATGCCAATCCCGGTAGCAGGATAGTTGCGGCAGCCGAACCGAAATTGCCCCAGCCCCCGTAGATGCCTTCAGCAACACCGACTTGCCGAGCGGGAAACCAATCGCCGATGATGCGAATGCCGATCACGAAACCCGCGCCGATAAACCCCAAACAGAAGCGCGCCCAGGCTAATTGTTGAAACGATTCGGCCATTGCAAAAGCGAAGCAAGGCAGGCTACTCAGTGCCAGTAGAGTGCTGTAACTGATTCTTGCGCCGAAGCGATCTACGACCATGCCGATGATGATGCGAGCCGGAATGGGTAGCGCAAAGTTTAATAACAGCAGGATGTTGACTTCGGATTCGGTGAGATTCACAGAATCCATGATCATCAGCATCAGAGGGGCGTGATTGAACCAGACGACAAAGCTGATGAAAAAAGCCGTCCAGGTCAAATGCAGAATTTTGATTTTACCGGAAAAGCCGAGTAACTTGAGTTGTAGTATGGACATTAGCTGGTTTTACTGTGAAAGTTCGCAGATTTGGACTCTTTACTAAATACGGCGTTCGACAAAGCAAATGCCGCATCCTCCGTCGCCGCGAGCTTTCATTTGCCGGGGCGATGGACGGGCCTTCATGAGCGTTACGGTGACCGAGAAGTGAATAGTGCTCAATTTAATAAATAAAGCAAATAATATGCCGGTCTGTGTTTGGGGGGCGCGCGCTTGTTCATTCGGTTGCGGATAAATGTATTGCTTTATATTGGTGCGGAAAGTTAACGCTATTCACCGAATGTGTGCGATGAAAGCGATAATTTAATGATTGTCGAATTCGAATTGACTAATTAATAGCTTGTTAAAACCAGATAAATCAAGGCTTCGCTAAAGCTGCTCATAAATTGGCATCTATATTGCTTTATCACTAACAAGACTCCTAACGGAGTACCGATTTTGTTGGGGCATTGGCGTCCTGTTCGAGTGATTCGTCACATCGACTGGACGCCTTTTTTTTGCCTAAAATTTAGATACAGAAAACCGAGGTTGCCGATGAGCAAGAAACAAACATTAGTCGTGATTGGTAACGGTATGGTCGGCCAAAACTTTTTGGCCGGACTGGTGAGCAGTGGCGCGAAGGAACATTTTGAGATCGTCGTGTTTTGCGAGGAGCCCAGACCGGCTTACGACCGGGTCCATTTGTCGGCGTTTTTTTCCGGCAAGAGCGCGCAGGATCTATCAATGGTCGAGGTCGGTTTTTTCGAACTACACGGCATCACCGTGCATCTGGGAGACAGAGCAAAATCGATAGACCGTAGCGCTAAAACAGTGCTGTCGGAAAAAGGCGTCCACATCGCTTACGACAAAATCGTGCTGGCGACCGGGTCTTATCCGTTCGTGCCGCCGGTACCGGGGCATGAACGCGATCGTTGCTTGGTTTACCGAACCATCGAAGATTTGGAGGCGATTCAAACAGCGGCCGAACAATCCCAGGTCGGCGTCGTGGTCGGCGGCGGTCTGCTCGGCCTGGAAGCTGCCAATGCCTTGAAAGACTTAGGCTTGACCACGCATGTAGTCGAATTCGCGCCGCGCCTGATGGCGGTGCAATTGGACGACGGCGGCGGCGCGTTGTTGAAGCGCAAGATCGAAGCGATCGGCGTGACCGTGCATTTAAATAAGAACACCACCCTGATCGACGACGGCGAAAGTTGCTTGCATAAAATGAATTTCGCCGGCGGCGATGCGCTCGAAACCGACTTGATCTTGTTTTCGGCCGGTATTCGTCCGCGCGACGATATCGCCAGGGCCTGCGAATTGGAGGTCGGCCCGCGCGGCGGCATCGTGATCGACAATCAATGCCGGACCTCCGATCCCGATATTTTCGCGATCGGCGAATGCGCTTTGTGGAATAACCGGATATTCGGCCTGGTCGCGCCGGGATACGCGATGGCGCGCACCGTCGTCTCGGTGCTCGAAGGCGGCGACAATTATTTTACCGGCGCCGATATGAGCACTAAATTGAAGCTGATGGGCGTTGATGTCGCGAGTATCGGCGATGCGCATGCGCAGACGCCGGGCGCATTGGTTTACACTTATCAAAACGGCGATAGCGAAGTCTACAAGCGACTCGTGGTCAGTGCCGATAAAAAAAGGCTGTTGGGCGCAGTGCTCGTCGGCGATGCTTCGGGTTACGGAACTTTGCTGCAATATTGCTTGAACGGCATCGAACTGCCGGAAAATCCCGATTCGCTGATTTTGCCGCACCGTTCCGACGAGTCGGTCGGCCTTGGGCCGGATGCACTGCCGATGTCGGCACAAATTTGTTCCTGTCATGATGTCAACAAGGCAACGTTGTGTTCGGCGATCGAAGCCGGTTGCAATACGGTGTCCGCGCTCAAGTCGGAAACCAAGGCAGGAACCGGTTGCGGCGGTTGCGTGCCGCTGATGAAATCGGTCATGGAATGCGAATTGGCCAAACTCGGCATCGAAGTCAGTACCGATATTTGCGAGCATTTTCCGCATACCCGGCAGGAGTTGTATCATTTGATCATGGTCGAGGAAATCAAGACCTTCGACGAATTGATCGAAAAACATGGGCGCGGCCGCGGCTGTGAAGTTTGTAAACAAGCGGTCGGCTCGATTCTGGCTTCTTACTGGAATGACTATATTCTCAAAAAAGAGCATATCGGTTTGCAGGATACCAACGATATTTTTCTCGCGAACATGCAAAAAGACGGCACCTATTCGGTTGTCCCGCGCGTGACCGGCGGCGAAATACAGCCTGAGAAATTGATCGTGCTGGGGCAGGTCGCCAAAAAATATGGTTTGTATACGAAAATTACCGGAGGTCAGCGGGTCGATCTGTTCGGCGCCCGAGTCGAACAATTGCCGTCGATCTGGCGGGAATTGATCGACGCCGGCTTCGAAAGCGGACATGCCTACGGCAAGTCGCTCAGGACCGTCAAATCCTGTGTCGGCAGTACTTGGTGCCGTTTCGGTGTCGATGATAGCGTCGGTCTCGCGATCGAGCTGGAAAACCGTTATAAAGGACTTCGGGCGCCGCACAAGATCAAATTTGCCGTGTCCGGCTGCACACGCGAATGCGCCGAGGCGCAGAGCAAAGATATCGGCGTGATCGCGACCGAAGGCGGATGGAACCTTTATGTCTGCGGCAATGGCGGGATGAAGCCCCGGCACGGCGATTTGTTCGCGACCCAACTCGACAAGGAAACGCTGATCAAATATATCGATCGCGTGCTGATTTTTTATGTGCGTACGGCCGACCGGATGCAGCGAACGTCGGTGTGGATGGAAAACATGGAAGGCGGCTTGGATTATTTGCGTTCGGTCGTGATCGAGGATAGTCTCGGCATAGGCGAGGCACTGGAAAAACAAATGCGCCATGTGATCGATACCTATCAATGCGAATGGAAAACCACGATCGAGGACGAGAGCAAATTGAAGCGTTTTCGGCATTTCGTCAACAGCGACCGGCCCGACGATAACATCGTGTTCGTCGAGGAGCGCGGCCAAGTGCGCCCTGCCGATGAACGAGAACGGGAGGAATTGAAGGCCCGGAAGCACTTCAAGATATTGGAGGAGGCATGAGCATGAGCGATTGGATCGATGTCTGCTCGGTCGACGATCTGCAGCCGGATTCCGGTGTTTGCGTCTGGGCGGATGGCAGGCAAATTGCCTTGTTTTATATGCCGAAGGAACAGGCGGTTTACGCGGTCGATAATTTCGACCCTTTCGGCAAAGTCAATGTATTATCGCGCGGCATGATCGGCGATATCGGCGGTCAACCGATGGTCGCCTCGCCGCTTTATAAACAGCATTTCAATTTGGAGACGGGCGTTTGCTTCGAGGACGAGACTGTGAAAATCGAAACCTATGGTGTTCGTATCGAAAACCGGCGGGTTGCCGTTAACGTTTAGGGAGATTTATGAAATATCACTATTATATTGCCGACGTTTTCACGAATCGGGTTTTCAATGGCGCGCAAATTGCCGTTTTTCCGAAAGCGGACGGACTCAATGCCGAAAAAATGGCCTTGATAGCCAAGGAACTGAATTTGTCCGAAACCGTCTTCATTTTTCATAAGCTCAATGACGGCAATGTGCGAAGAATGCGCATATTTTCGCCGCTGGCGGAGATTCATTTAGGCGGTCATCCGGTCATTGCCGCGGCTTTTGTCTTGGCCAGTTGCGGCGATATTGAATTAAACGAGCCGATTACCCGGGTCGTGTTCGAACAAAATGCGGGGCCTGTCGAGGCGAACATTACGAGTGTCGGCGGTAAGCCCGGTTTTGTGCAATTTACCCGAAAAGTCAGCGCCATTGTCGACCGGTTTGCACCGGGCGATGAAGAATTAGCCGCTTTTCTAGGGTTGGAGCAATCGGAACTCGATCACAAAAAGTATTCGCCAAGATTGGTTTCCTGTGGTTATCCCTATTTGATCGTGCCGGTTTGGAAATACGAGTCGGTAAGAAAAGCGCTTTTCAATTACCCCGCCTGGAGCCAATCCGCCGCGCCGCAAACCGCGGCGCAAGAGATTTTGTTGTTTGCGCCGAAAACGCCGTTCCCCGATGCCGATTTCAATTTGCGCCTTCTTGGGCCTCGCCTTGCTTTAACCGATGATCCGCCGGTCGGCAATGCGGTACCGGCTTTTTGTTCGTATTTGTGTTCGTTCGAGCAAACACGCAAGGGCACGCACAGTTTCGCCGTGGAACGTGGCGATGAACGTTCGCGACGCAGTGTCATTCGCATTGAAATGGATAACAAAGGCGAGGAGTTATTGCCCCTGCGCGTCGGCGGCGAGGCGGTGATGTTCGCCGAGGGGGTAATCGATTTGCCGAAATGAAGGGTTACCTTTAGCTGTGTAGCCCGGATGGAGCGTAGCCCAATCCGGGACGTTCGAAGCCATGTCATTCCCGTATTCCACTATGCTGCATACGGGTTATACTCATCGGAGATCAAAATTCGGCGCCGGGATGCCCGTCAAAGGACGTTGTGAACCCAGCACCTAAATCCACCAGCACCTAAATTTCATAGGTCTTTGGCAATGATTCAAAATCGTGGCTTATTTAGGTGCTGGATGAATTATCCAAGACAATTAACCATGGCCAATGGGCTATGGAATTTAGGTGCTGGGTAAATACGTCCATGTAAGCTCTATGCCAGCTCCATGCTGGTCCCTCACCTAGCAGGGGCCGAGCACCCCGGCGCCTCCTAAGGCACTGCCGAAATTTGAAGTGCGAAAGGTATACATGTTGCAACATTACGGTTTGAATAGAGTTGGGTTATAGAGCAAATCTACCCTGGCTTACCAGGACTTATAAGGCAAAAACTTGCCGTTCATCGTGATAATAACGCGATCGCCCGCCGGGTTTTCTTCCTTGCCTACTGTCATGCTGAAATCGATCGCGCTCATGATGCCGTCGCCGAATTTTTCGTGAATGATTTCTTTCAAGGTTTCGCCGTAAACGCCGACGACTTCATAAAGCCGGTAAATGAGCGGATCTTGAGGTACGTCGAAAGCCCATTGTTTGTAAGGGAACATTGCCAAGGCGACTTGCACTTCGTTGGGTAGCTCCAGAACGGTGCATAGCTTTTCGGCCAGTTCCGGTTTCATGCTGTTCATGCCAAGGCAAGCCGAGGTCAGCCAAACTTCATCGACGCCGATTTGTTCGGCAATGGCCGTCCAGGTGAGTTGCTTTTGTACTTTTGCCGTGATGATCCGATCGGTCATTTGCTCTTTGGTGAGCAAGGAATCGGCTTTGCAAGATGATGGAGTCGTTTTCATATTAAATACCTCTTTTGCTTAGTTGGATTAATAACGTGACGACGATAATCGTCAAGATGAGAGAAATGCTTTTCCAGAAGGTTACTGGGTCGCGCTCTATGAGCGGCGGATGCGTTTTATTCAAAAAAGTTTGGTTCGGATAACGCAGGTCGTGAACAAATTCGGATAATGCTTCATATCGCTTGTAGGGATTCGGGTGGACGGCTTTCTTGATGGCATCATCGATCCAGACCGGAATCGCTCGCTCATTATTCAGGATGGAGTGATAGTTCAATCGATTTTGAGCCGCTTTCGTCTTGCATTTGGCGACTTGAGTGCCATAAGGCAGATTGTCGGTCAGCATTTGATAGGTTATGACGCCTAACGAAAATAAGTCGGAGCGAGCCGTTCCGTTTTCGCCTAAAAAATATTCGGGGGCGCTATACGGAGCGGTGCCGAGTAATGGGTGTCGTTCGATCGGGTTGTTCATTTCCGTAAGCCCTGCAACTCGAGTCGAGCCGAAGTCGATGATCTTTACCGTACCGGAGTTATCGATCATGATATTTTCCGGTCTCAAGTCCTGGTGAACCATTTCCAGCCGGTGAAACGCGCGTAGGCCTTTGGCAATTTGGTCAATGATGCCGCGAACGGTTTCCAGATCCGGGTTCGGGTTATCGATCATCCATTGTTTCAATGTTCGGCCATCGATAAACTCGGTGACAATATAGAGATAATTGCGTTTTCGGGTTTGTTCGCAGGGTTTTAAGACATGAGGGCTATCGATGCGGCGCGCTATCCAGTCTTCCATGAGAAAACTTTCAAGGTAAGCGGGATCGTTTCGAAGATCGATTGAAGGTGTTTTAATGACGACCGATTTATTGGTTTCGGTATCCATTGCCAAATAGACATGACTCCGGCTGCTATTATGCAGCTCTCTCATGATTTGATAACCGTCGAAAATCATCCTGGCGGTCAATGTCGGCGGAAATGGAAGCTCTGTTATTTGCCGATAAATCTCATTCGCATTTTGATTCGGTAAGTCCTCGACATCGACAATCTGCATCGTCAAGTTATCCGAACTCCCTTGCCGGTAGGCTTCGTTGACGATCATTGTTGCGGCAGTCGCTAAATCGTCGCCATGCTTTTTGATCGCATTAATGATGAAAACATTATTAACAAATTCATAAACGCCATCGGTCATCAATAAGAAGCGATCGCCTTTTTCAATCGGTAGAGCTTGATAATCGATTTCTAGGTGATGATCGATACCCAATGCACGACTCAGATAGCTTTTGTCTTGCGAAACCCAAAGCCGATGATCGTTGGTTAATTGCTCCAGATGATTGTTATGTAATCGATAGATCCGTGTATCGCCGACATGAAAAATATGCACGGTATTAGACTTGAAAATCAGGGCGCTAAAGGTACAAACATAGCCTCTGTCTTTATCGTAACGATATTGACTCTGTTGGGTTTGGGCATGCAGCCAGGAGTTGGTTGCAATCAAGACCCGTTGCGCCGATTTTTTTACCGACCAAGCTTCCGAGGTACAAAAATAATCTTGTAGGAATCCGGTGACCGCGGCTTCGCTGGCAATATGGCTGACAGCACTGCTGCTGATTCCGTCGGCCATCGCAATGGCAACACCTTTTGAACTCAATTGCGGTTCTTTCGGCATATAGACGCCATGAAAATCCTGGTTGATTTCCTTTCGGCCTTTATCGGAATAGTGCCCTACGGATATTTTAAGAGTGCCAGACATGGGGTATCGTTTCATGAAGAGCCTCGACCCTAAACTTGGCTCGAGACTCTATTAAAAGGGGCGAGTTACAGAGCGCGTTTCGGTGCGGTTTTTACATGAGTGCTATATAGCGTCAAGCCGGTAAACGAAAGCCCGCCGACTAGGTTGCCGAGTACCGTGGGTATTTCGTTCCAGATGAAATAATCCATGATCGAAAAATTGCCGCCCATGATCAAGCCTGCCGGAAACAGAAACATGTTGACCACGGAATGTTCGAAGGCCATGGCGAAGAACAGTGTGATCGGCATCCACATCGCGATCACTTTGCCGCTGACCGTAGTCGATATCATTGCTCCGACCACGCCGGTAGACACCATCCAATTGCATAGCATGCCTCTGATAAAAATCGTAAACCAGCCCGCGACGCCGTATTGGGCATATCCCAGTGTACGTGCTTCGCCGACGCCGGCGAGTTTTTTACCAACGGCATTCGGCTCGACCGAAAATCCGTAGGTGAAAACCAACGACATCATCACCGCCACGGTTAAAGCACCGAGGAAATTGCCGACAAAGACCAATCCCCAGTTTCTGAAAATACCGCCTACTGTCACTCCCGGGCGTTTATCGATCCATGCCAACGGCACCAGAACAAAAACACCGGTCAATAGATCGAAACCCAGTAAGTACAACATGCAAAAACCGACGGGAAACAGAATCGCGCCGAAGATCGGAGAACCGGTTTCGACAGTGATACTGACTGCAAATACGGCAGCTAACGCAAGAATCGCACCGGCCATATAGGCTCTGATCAACGTATCTCGTGTTGACATATAGACTTTAGATTCACCGGCATCGACCATTTTGGTGACAAATTCCGAAGGGACTAAATAAGACATGGCATTCCTCTGATCAATTAAAAAAACACAAGGCAAAAAAAAGGCGCTTTAATCCCTAGTGGGGTTAAAGCGCCTTTGCTTTAAGAAACTCAATTGAAGATAAGCGGAAATCGTGCCAAGTGCTGTTAAAAGTATAAGTAATTGAAATTATTAATAATGAATATCAGATCTTGTTAGATAAGGATTGTTTTGTGCCTTTGTGAACCGGTCTGGTGCATTGCGGAGTAGATTTTAGTGCGGCGTCGTTTCTGGCGAGGATATATGCGCGATTTATCCTAAATCCGGCAGTTCAACCATGAAGTACATGAAGTTAATGAGGTATTTCAAGAGATTATCTAAACATTCCAGCTAACCTTTCGGGTGAGCGAAAGTTGCATACAAACGAATGGCAAGTTATTGAATTAACTTCTTATTCTTCATGATGAAATGCTTTTTTAGGTTTATTGCTCTTTTTCATTGGCGGCAAATGTTTCCCTAACAAAATGCAAAGCAAAATTGAAGCGGGCAGGCCTACCGAGTTCCGTATGTAAATCATCCTCGAGCCGAGTAAACACCGATTCGTCCGGCATGGTATTGGTGAGCAGATCGGCGTTTAGATTGAGCGGTCGTAGCGTATTGACCTTGATATTCCGAAGTTCAAGCCGGTGTCCATTGATTTGATAGGTTCTACCGGCCAATTGAGTTTTGATATCGGCGATTTGCTCCATGGTTTGGAAAGAATAGAACAAAGGCACGGAAATCAATGCCAACAATAGGCTCGATAGCAAAATGCCTTTTCTGGCCCGAGTAAAAGGCGCGAACCCGATGACCATGAACGAAATGAGGGCGGCCATCGTAATTCCGATCAAGTTAGTCAAGAATAAGAGCATGGCGCCCAAAAAAATATCGGATTCAAGCCAACCGATGCCGATACCGGCAACGCAGAGGGGAGGCACCAAGGCGACTGCGATGGCAACGCCCGGCAAACTTTTGGCGATATTTTCGCGGGCTTGGGCCATGGCTCCGGCGATGCCGGAAAAAACCGCGACCAACAAATCCAGCGTCGATGGATGCAAACGGGCTTCGATTTCCGAAGTAACATCCTTGAAAGGCAATAATGCTGCCATTGCCGATGAAATAGCAAGCGCGATGCCGATACCGGACAGCAGCGAAACGATTGATTCGCGAGTCAAGAATTTTTCGGAGCGAAGCAAGCCCATCGACAAAGAAATAATCGGTGCCATCAAGGGTGCTAAAACCATCGCGCCGATAACGACGGACGGACTACTCAAAAATAAACCCAACGTGGCTAGCATGGTACTGAGTACCATTAATAAGACATAAGTGCTCGTCGTCCTGGCGTTTTCCTTGAGTGCTAGGAACAAGTCCTTAAAATCGGATTCGAGCGCATGGGGGAAAAAAGGCAAGGTTTTACTGAAATATTTCAGCCGCGCTTCCCCTTGCGGTAGGTTCTCCACATTGAAATTTTCTTTGTCGCCGGATTGCGAGTTGAGCGATCGAAAACTTTCGCCGACGGTGATTTTAAGGGCGGCAGGAACCGTTTCCAAAAATAGCTCGCGTGTCGAGACCGGTTTGTGCTCTATCCAAAAGCCAATATCCTGTTTTGCGGTTATGCGCAAAGAAACGCTTCGAACGAATCCTAGTTGTCTCGGTAGCTGTACCGAAGACGGTGGAATAGTCATCGATGTCGATTGGATGTAGCTTAAAATTGATTGCGGTGCAAAGAACACGAACGACAATCGGCCATCTTTTAGCGATGCCGATTCGCCGAAAAGTTTGGCAAATGGATTTCGTTTTGCAAGATCCAATAGATACAAGCCGGTGATTGCCGTTTTGACTGATCTGCCTTTCGCGGTTTCTATTTCGATGGCAATAGGTTGCAAGCTAAAGGCATGAATCAAGCGCTGACAATAAAACTTTGTTTTCTTATAGAGATTTCGCGTATTGCCGGCCTCGATCAATTCGGCTAGTGCTGTTTGATTCAACAGGCCGATGCCGCGGCTAATGAATTCTCCGTTGCAGCGGATCAAATCGATCGCCACCGTTTCTGTTTGTAATGCCAACGCTAAGCAGTCGTCAAGCTTATTGGGCAGTCCAAGATGATCGAAAAATACGGGTCGTAATTCGTTGGGATACGGCAGAAAGCTCAATGCGATGCTTTTATTGAATGCAGCAGTGAGTACGGCCTGAAAATCGGTGTGTTTAACCCAAACCAAGGCATGATTTAAATTGCCGTTGACATATAGACCGCTAAGGTTCGATACCTTAATCGGGCGAATTGAAATGTCGTTCTCAACAATTAGCGGATGTTGCTTGGCTAGAACTAAATTCGTTTTATCCAACTCATCGGAGTGAATCAGGTAAATCGGTTTAGATTCTGTCATTCGATATATACCTTTCGCAGGTTAAACAGGGCTAAGGATTTCGTGAAAAATAACTTCCATGTGCTGTGAGTTTTGTAGCGGGTTCGGCAGCAATTCCCAATTTGGGGATCAAACAGGGTGTGGGGTATGCTTGCCAAGGATGGCATGAATGCAGATTTTGCATTACGCCAGGGATGGCGTGTATTAGGGCAATGCAGGAGCAATTGCCGAGGAGCAAAAATCTGCCCTGCCGCCGACACCTGCCAATCGAGCAACCAAACCTGCTTACCTTGAATTAAAATAGGGAAGTTATTTATGATCGAATCCTAAGCGATTTCAATCTACGTTTATCCTAAAAAGAGCAGTTGGTGTGTGTTGTAGACCATTCGTGCTGAGCCAAGTCGAAGGGCTCAGGGCGAACGGTAGTTAGAGGCTCTCAACTGCTTTAGGTTTATTTCAACGGTCTGCCTTTGGCGTCTATATCGAAATTTTTGCTGAGTAACAGGGCAAACTCAATAAAGCCCCATACCACGCCAAAACCAATGGTCAAAACAGTCACCGCGATCTGAGCAAGACCGATCCAATAATAGCCGAGATAAAAACGATGTGCGCCGACGCCGCCCAAAAGCAACGCGAGTATCGTTGCCAGCAGTCGAGATTTTACCGGTTTGTGCGGATTGAGATAGGAGCCGATTAACACAACCGATTTGGCTTCGCCTTCTTCCAATTCGAAATTGATATCGTCGCCAGGCTCAGGTAAGTCGGGTGATTGCCAACTGTCGAGATGAAACTCGTAAAAAGAGTCTCCGCTTTTTATTACGCCGGTTTGTCTGCCGAGGTCAAAACTTTCTATATGTCCGATCATGTTTGTTAAATGAGGTTCAAGGTTCAAGGTTCAAGGTCGAGGCGGGTTTATTCGTCTGTAATGCGTACCGCAAGGACATCGCATTTGGCGTGATGTAATACGCCGTTGGCCGTGGATCCTAGCAGCAATGCGAGTCCATGTCGGCCGTGCGAGCCGACGACGATCAAATCGACCGCGTTTTCCTCGGCGATTCTGACGATCTCGATTTTCGGGCTGCCCAATTCGAGAAAGCGATTGTTTTCGGGGATGTTGAATCGTTCCGCTAGTTTTTCTAGTCGCAATTTGGCCGATTCCATTAATTGTTCGGTTAGGTCAATTTCATAGGGAATAATCGGCCCGTTCACTGTGTCTACAATCGGAAGATTATCGACGACATGCAGCAGGCTTATTTTAGCTTGGTATTTATCGGCCAAGTCGCGTGCACGTTCGGCAATGGCATCTGTATGATCGGAAAAGTCAACCGCGAGTAAGATATGGGTATAATTTTTCATAAAATTTCCATTAGAAGCGCAAGGTTAGGGAAACAGCTGAGCCATGAGCCAATAAGATGCCATGATATACAAGAATGCGACACCCAGTCCAAAGCTAAAGGATGCGGACAGGGCATGACGGACTATGTGTCCGGTAATTAGCCAATGCCAGATCATTAACGCGACCAGTGCCGCGAAGGCCAAAAGCGAGACTCGCCCGGTTGTCATGCCGGCAATAATCGGGAGTGCGAAGAAACTTATCAAGGCATCGGTTCCAAGCAGCGCGCTCGATGTTTGCACAAAACGGCCGGGTTTTCGTGAAATGAGCAATATGATTTTGGCAAAAGCCAGCAATAATAAGGCGCCGACCGATACCTGCATAATTGCGTTAAACCAGCCGCTATCGATATACAGCATCAAAAAGCCCAGAATGGCATAGGCCATAATAGAACTCAGCAGCAAAGCCTGCGAAAAGGGAAGGTCTTGCGGGCCTTTCCGAAATCGGCAAAGATCGAAAAATAGCATGACCCATTCGTACATAAGCTAGCTGGCTTCTTCGAGTTTGGTTTCGGCTTCGAGCCATTCCGCTTCGGCTTCTTCAAGATCCTTATCGATACGGGCTTTGCGCGTCAGTAGCTGCTTTAAGCGCTCTTTTTCCTGGTCTTGATAAACAGTCGGATCGGCTAGTTGCTGCTCTAGTTCGTATTGTTCCCGGTGCAGTTTTTCGACTGCTTGTTCGGACTTTTTCAATGCATCGAGTAGCGGTTTGTTTTTTTGCCGGCGTTCGGCTTCAAGCTTGCGCTGATCTTTTCGAGAAAGCGATTGGCTGGCGGCTTCTTCGGGCGGTTGTTCGCTTTTGGTTTGTTCGGTCAGCCAGGAACGGTAATCGTCCAGGTCGCCGTCGAAAGGTTGGACTTTACCGTCAGCAACCAGCAGCAATTGATCGGTGACCGAGCGCAGTAGATGCCGGTCGTGCGAGACGATCAGCATGGCGCCTTCATAATCCTGTAGCGCGACGCTCAAAGCGTGGCGCATTTCCAAATCAAGATGGTTGGTCGGCTCGTCCAGCAGCAATAGGTTCGGGTTTTGATACACTAAAATCGCTAAAACCAAGCGTGCTTTTTCGCCTCCGGAAAAAGGGCCGACAGGTTCCAGTACTTTGTCGCCCCTAAAATCGAAACCGCCGAGATAATTTCGTAAATCCTTTTCGGTCGCTTGTTTATCGAGTCTTTGCAGGTGCTGCAGAGGACTTTCATCGATTCGCAATTGCTCGAGTTGATGCTGGGCGAAATAGCCGATGTTTAGTGCGTCGGCGGTCAGTATTTTGCCGGCCAAAGGCTGCATTTCTCCGGCTAGTACTTTGATTAAACTGGATTTTCCTGCGCCGTTGGGGCCTAATAAGCCGATTCGATCGCCTGGGGCGAGGGTCAATTCCGCACCGTCGATCACTATTGTCGTTCCGTAACCGATACAGGCCTCTTGCAATTTGAGCAGCGGGTTAGGCATTTTTTGCGGTTTACGGAAACTGAAATTAAAGGGCGAATCGACGTGCGCTTGAGCGATGAGTTCCATGCGTTCAAGCGACTTAATTCGGCTTTGCGCTTGTTTGGCTTTGGTGGCCTTGGCTTTGAAACGGTCTACAAAACTTTGAATATGAGCGATTTCGCGTTGTTGTTTTTCGAACGCGGATTGTTGCTGTGCGAGTTTTTCAGCACGCATTTTTTCGAAAGCCGAATAATTGCCGGTATAAAGTTCGATTTTTTGTTGTTCGATATGCGCGATATGGCTGGCGATGGCATCGAGGAAGTCGCGATCGTGCGAAATCAAAAGCAAGGTGCCGGGATATTTGCAAAGCCAATCTTGCAACCAAATGACCGCATCCAGATCTAGATGATTGGTCGGTTCGTCGAGCAGTAAAAGATCCGAACGGCACATTAGGGCTTGCGCCAGATTCAAGCGCATGCGCCAGCCGCCGGAAAACGAGCCGACCGGATTTTGTTCTTGATCGGAGCGAAACCCTAGTCCGTTCATCAGACGGGCTGCGCGGGCTTCGGCGGTATAACCGCCGATGATATCCAAGGCTGCATGTAATTCTGCCAGCTTTAACCCATCGCCGGTTTGTTCGGCCGCGCTTAATTGTTTTTGCAGTCGTCTTAACTCTTGATCCCCATCAATCACGTAATCGATCGCCGAACTGGCGACCGCCGGCGTTTCTTGTGCGACATGCGCGACTTCGAGGCCCGGCGGCATCGAAAAGTCGCCTTCATCGGTGTGCAACTCGCCCCTCAGTAGTGCGAAAAGGCTGGATTTTCCCGCGCCGTTCGCACCGGTCAGACCGACTTTTTGGCCTTGATGAATTGTAAAGGACGCTTGACTAAATAGTAGGTTTGGGCCGCGTCTCAAGGATACGTTTTTAAAATTCAGCATGTTTGGCGTTTAGCTTTTTCTATCGATCATACTCTGCACTTGCTCGGCGAATTCCTTCAGTTTGCCCTTTTTGACGGTTTTTGCCGGAATGACCAAAGCGGTATTGAGACTAATGAAAATATAGACATAATGCTCGTCTTCTTGTTCGACTCGGATTAATTCGTTCCAAGGCATCTTGTGTTTGCCGCTCGGCGATATTTCGAGCAAATGATCGGGTTCTATCTTGAGCGTATATCGACCGAACATATCGGCTTTTTCTTTTTCGGTATAATTTTTCATGATTTGGCGACGCATGTCGAGCATCATGATTTTCGGCGAGAGCAGCGCCCAAAGAATGGCAATGCTGGAAATATAAGCCGCCGTCATCATATCGCCATAGTAAAAATAATAAAAAATACCGATAATCACTAGCGCGCCGGGAAAAACCAGCCGGTTTTTGCGGATATTATTCAATACTTCGTCGTTTTGCTGCAGTTGGACTTCGTTGAAATGGATTAAATCCTCTTCACGAAAAATGTATTCAATTTCAAACATGATAGTTATTAAAGGTATGTGGTTTGTAAAAAAGGGGCTGATTGAATATGATTTTTAGTAACTATTCAGCGCATGCGGTAGGTTGGTGTCAGGCATTGATTTCTAAGGACGCGTGAATACATCCCTGTAAGCTCTGACTGCAACGTCCTGTTGCAGACAGCCTTATAAATCAATGCCCGACACCTTCTCATACATGAATTATGCTAAATAATTACGATTTTTAGTGCATTTTTATTTTGGCATGGGCACTGCGTCGAAATAAATTGGAAAGTGTCAACATTGCGGTTCTAAAATAACCGTGGATCGCGACCTGATGCATTTTATAAAGCGACAGATAAACGATGCGGGCGATAAAGCCGCCGATCGTGACTGAACCCATCAGGTTGCCCATCAAATTGCCGACGGTAGAATATTTGCCCAACGAAACTAGCGAACCGTAGTCGTGATATACAAATTTGACTGGGTCTTTGCCTTGCAAGTGATTGACGATGGATTTCGCTACCGTCGAGGCTTGTTGATGAGCGGCCTGAGCGCGCGGAGGAACGTTTTGTTCATGCCCCGGCCAAGAAGAGGCTGCGCAATCGCCGATCGCGAAAATACTGGGGTCGACCGTTTGCAGAACGTCATTGACGACCAATTGATTGATTCGGTTAGTTTCCAAGCCGTCGATTTGTTGTAGCCAGTCCGGTGCCTTGATACCGGCCGCCCAGACTTTGAGGTCGGCTGGAATGAATTCCCCGTCGTGAGTCGTGATGCCGTCTTTCGAGACTTCGGTGACCCGCCGTCCAAGCTTTAGGTCGATATTGAGCTTGACCAATTGTTGTTGCGTCGCGTGTGCCAGCTTAGTCGGTAGGGCAGGTAATAATTGCGTGGCCGCTTCGATAATCGTAATTTTTACATCGCCGGCTTGGTCGAGTCCATAGACATTCAATAGATGCGTCACTTCGTGCAGTTCTGCTGATAATTCTACGCCGGTTGCGCCGGCGCCAACAATCGCGATCGATAACGGTTTGTCCTTGCTGCCGCCTTTACTGACATGGCGTTTGATATAAGTTTCGACCAGTTGCTTTTGAAATTTGAAGGCCTGCGAGGTTGTGTCGAGAAACATGCAGTGTTCGGCCACCCCTTTGATATTGAAAGTATTGCTGATGCTGCCGACGGCCATGACTAGGGTGTCGTATTTGAATGTGCGTTCGGGTATCAGTTCTTCGCCGCTATCGCTGTAAGTCGGGCTCAAATAGACTTCTTTTTTTTCGCGTCTCAAACCGGCCATTTTGCCGAGGCGGAAACGGAAATGACTGCGATAGGCTTGCGCCAGATAATCGACTTGCTCGGTTTCATCCAGGGTGCCGGCCGCGACCTCATGCAATAAAGGTTTCCAAATATGAGTCGAGGAGGCATCGATGAGGTTGATTTCAGCCAAACCCGCTTTGCCTAATTTATTACCTAGTGTCGTTGCCAGCTCCAGTCCGGCCGCGCCGCCGCCGACAATCAGAATTTTATGCTTTTCGTTGTTGCTCTCGCTCATGCATCCCCCAGCTTATTTTCCGCTTACTGCGGTTATTGTTTTTTTGTGCAACGTATTATAACGAATCAACTCGAAAGTGGACGATTTATAAAAAAAATCCCTACCTCATTATGTTGGGGTATTAATAAAACCGATGAGATGCTGATGACGAATTCCCATGTTTATTTTAAGGAATGCTAGTATTAAGCCCTGATCGGCTAATTCTTGGATGTGTAAAGAGACGTTATTTTGGATTTGAAGCCGCAAGAACATTTATTCTGGATATCGGATCAGCGATATTTTAAGGCTATGTATGCGGTAATTAGTTGGAAACACCTACCAATACCGGAAGTACTTATAAATCCAAAGTGAATTGTAGGGTACGCTGCGCGTACCTACAGTCTTCAAGTTTCGAAATTGGTGTAGTATTAATTTCAACTATTAACGCGAACATAGTCCCTTTTAAAGGGCGTTTTTTCGGGAAATTAGTATTGGAAATCGGGTTTATAGTAAAGAAATTCTTATGAAAATATTGGTAATAGACGATAGTAAAGCCATTCGAATGCTGGTTGCGGAGTGTGTCAAGGAGCTTGGACATCATGTGATTCATGCCGAAAACGGAGCGGAGGGGCTTGAATTTATTCGATCGAACGATGTCGATTTGGTCATGATGGATATTGAAATGCCCGGTTTGAACGGATTCGAGACGACACAAGCGATCCGGTCTTTGAAAGGCGACGATTGGTTTCCGATTATTTTTTTAACGATCAAAACCGATGACGACTCCTATGCCGCATGTATCAGGGCCGGTGGCGATGCGTATCTGGCCAAGCCGATTAGCCCGAAACGTCTAGAAATGCAAATCGTTGCTATGGAACGCATTTATGAAATGCGGCGAAAACTGCATGCCGTACAACGGGATTTGATGCATGCCAATGAGGCGCTCAGTTTTGCATCGCTACACGATCAACTGACCGGTATCGCGAATCGACGCAATTTCGATACTACACTGTTAAGAGAATTTAATCATGCCAGACGTGACAAGCACCCGCTATCGTTGCTGATGTGCGATATCGATTATTTTAAAGTTTATAACGATCGGTATGGGCATATGGCGGGCGATGACTGCTTGAAAAAAATCGCAGAGGCCATCGCTTCGGTGCCTCAGCGAGCGACCGATTTGGCTTGCCGTTACGGCGGCGAGGAATTTGCTGTGATCATGCCGAATACGGACTGGCAAGGAAGCAGGGATTTAGCCGAAAAAATTAGGTTGGCCGTGTCCGCTCGGAAAATTCCTCACGAAGGGTCTAAAGTCGATAGTTATGTTTCGCTGAGTTTGGGTCTTGCAACCTACAACGGTCAGTTCAAGACTATCGATGAATTGATGAAGGCCTCCGACGATGCGCTCTATCGAGCGAAGGAAAAAGGCCGAAACCGGCTCGAGAGTGCCTGAGCATTCATTACTCCCTTTTGATCGAAAAACCGTCTAAGAATAAAAGGTATGGGATGTGTCTATCGAGGACCGCCGTTCACCTAGCACCTAAATTCCATAGGTCTTTGGCAATGATTCAAAATTATGGCTTATTTAGGTGCTGGATTTAGGTGCTGGGTGAACCCATCCATGGGGGCTTGACGGCAGCAATCGAACGCCAAGGATGGCGTGAATGCAGATTTTGCATGGAGCAAAAATCTGCCCTGCCGCCGACACCTGTCAATCGAGCCATCGAATCCCCTCCCAGAAGTTGTCGAAGTTATTTCATGCTCGTTCCTTAGCCATTTTTTGCGTATAAAGGGAGTAGACCTGGATGTGTCGAATAAAACGATTTAAACGGATGTTTTTATCGGAATTTAGTAATTATTATGTATTTAGCGAAAGATTTCATTGAGACTGCTGAAGGGCTGGTTTTTGCCGTAGTGGAACACGGCATCGAGCGGGGCAGGGTGTTATGTTTTTTACGTTATCGGCGAACCGCAGACGGCTGGCAAAAGCAATCCACCCGGCAAGCGGACAACTTATTGAGTCGAGATCATCCTGAATATCTGTATTATTGCCCGATGCGGGATGTTCGTGTTCATGCCGTTCCTGAAGAGCGAGTGATTAAGCATTATCAGCCACGACAACGCTTGAGCGAGCTATTATCGGCGACATGGCTCGACCCGGTCGAACAAGATTTGCTTCGATTATCGAATCTGTATCAGAGTCGGGGTGTGGATGTTAAACAAATAGGCGTGACCGGTTCTTTGTTGATTGGCGCTCAAGGTAAGTTATCCGATATCGATTTGGTTTTTTATGACCGGAATCAGTTTCATCAAGCCAGATCGATTAACCGCGAGTTGATTCAAGCCGGCTTTCTGCATGAGCTCGACCTGAGGCATTGGCAAGAGAGTTTTCGTCGCCGGGATTGTCATATCGATTTCGACGATTATGTTTGGCATGAACAGCGCAAATTCAATAAGGCTTTGGTCAATGACCGTAAATTCGATTTGAATTTCATCGATCCGGAGTCGGTCGCTACTGAAACTTACCGTAAATGCGGCGAAATCTTATTGCGTTGCGTCGTGATAGACGATAGCCGAGCTTTCGATTATCCGGCGCTGTTTAAATGCAATGATCCTAATATCGATGAGATTGCTGTTTTTACCGCGACTTATACCGGTCAAGCGCAAAATGGAGAAGAAATCGAGGTTTGCGGTTTGTTGGAAGAGTCACAGGGCGGTTTGAAGCGTATTATCGTCGGTTCGAGCCGCGAGGCGGAAGGGGAGTATATAAAGGTTTTAGGGGAAAGGTGAATGGTGAAAGGCGAAAGGGGGTGAATGGAGGCCTTTGTGGGAGCGATCCCCAGATCGTCCATCACCTAACGCTAGGTGAGGGAGAGTCGGTAAGCTAGAGTAACAATAAACGGTATCGAAGTCGCATTGGCCAAGATTCCTCGTTCCCACCGCTCCAGTGTGGGAATGCATACTTAAGCGGAAAGATGAAAGATGAAAGATGAAAGATGAAAGATGAAAGGTGAAAAGTGAATGGTAGGGACGGATTTTTTGCTGGAGGCGTTGACGGCTGTCTAGGGGTTGTATTCGATCTGGATGGCTTGGTGTTGGATACCGAAACCACCTATTTCATGGCGTGGCGTCAGGCTGCCGCGCTCATGGGGTATCAGTTGCCGAGTGCCTTCTGCCTATCTTTATCGGGACTTCATTATCGCGATGTCGAGATACGCTTGCTTGAGTTTTGCGGAAACGCTTTCAATCTTCAGGAATTTAATCGTCTGGGCGGTGTGTGTTGGTATCGCATCGTCGAAAAGCAAGGCATCGACATAAAAAAGGGTTTTTGGACATTTCTTAAATTATTGCAGGAATCCGACATACCCTATGGTCTTGCCACCAACAGTCGTTTGAATAATGCACTCGAGTGTCTCGATTTTGCCGGCCTCGGCAATGTTTTCGAGACGATTGTCGCTCGCGATCATGTCGAGCGAGGCAAGCCGGCGCCCGATATTTTCTTGAACGCGGCCGAACGTTTGTCGATTCCTATTTCTCGTTGTTTAGCATTGGAAGATTCCACCGCCGGTGTGATGGCGGCGTCCGCGTCCGGTGCTTTTACCGTCTATGTTCCGTCGGTATTGCCGGCCGACCCTTATGCCGGCGAGTTATGTCATTTGCAATGCCGCGATTTGGGCCAGGTCGCGGCTTTATGGGCGGCGCGGGACTTGTAAAACTGCTTGACGCTAACGTTTCCTTCGCGTTTACTTGCCGCTAATATCCGTACGATTCATACCAAATTAATAAAAATAAATAAGAGGAAGCCATGAAACCATTAAGTGAAGAAGAACGTGAAAAAATCCTGAACAGCCCGCCTGTCGGCACTTGGGCTTTGATGATTACCGTTGGCGTGGGCATGGTTGTCGCATGGCTGTTCCTGTACTACGGGGTATTCTTGCCGCGCGGCGCGATCAATTAGTGGTGATTTTATGCATATAGATCCTCTTGAAAAAAAATGGGCCTATGCGGCGGTCGGCATCGCCGGTCTTTTTGTCGGTATTATCTTGATCGATGCATTATTTCACGGCATTAATGCCCCGAGCAATGTCGAGACTATCGATTCAGCCAGTCTACATTTGAGCGAGGAATTCGACGAAGATAATTTGGGTGTGCAAGTCGACGAAAGCGGCACTATAACCATTCGAATGGTTGCCGGGCGTTACGGTTTTTATCCGAAACACATTACCGTGCCGGCAGATACTTCTTTGACATTTCGTTGGGTCAGCATGGACGTTCTCCATGGCGTGCATATGCCGATGACGAATATGAGTACGATGATCGTACCGGGGTATGTCGCGCAAGTAACGACAACCTTGCCGAAACCCGGCGAATATCCGCTGCTATGTAATGAATATTGCGGCATAGGGCACGACCATATGTGGAGCAATGTTTCGGTCGTCGCTAAAGAACATTGGACCGCGCCGGGAAAAGCCCCTTCAAAAGGAGGACAAGACAATGATTGATGTGGTCACCAAAAAACTGGCGTTCTGCCATCTGTGGGTCGCCTTCGGCGCGTTTCTTTTGGCCTGTTTCATGGGCGAGTATCAAGTCTTGGAAAGGAGCGGTTTCATTCCGGCAATCGAATCGCCTTCGGTGTATTTTGCATCGGTCAGTACGCACGGCGTATTAATGGCTTTTGTATTGACGACGTTTTTCATCATGGGCTTCGGCTATGTCGTTGCGACGACTAGTCTGAAGCAGCCGATTTGGAATCCTCAATGGGCCTGGGCCGGATTCGGAATATCGTCGTTCGGCACTGTGCTGGCGGCAATACCTCTATTGACCGGTAAAGCCTCGGTTTTGTACACGTTTTATCCGCCGATTATCGGGCATTGGATGTTCTATGTCGGCGCGACATTGTTGATTGTCGGTTCCTGGCTGTGGTGCGTCATCATGATCATGATGATGCGCGAATGGAAGCAAGCTAATCCCGGCGCGCCGGTGCCGCTCGCGATGTTTGCAACCGCCGGCAATGCGCTTTTGTGGCTTTGGACTAGTGCCGGTGTGGCGCTGGAAGTGCTCTTTCAATTGATTCCGATGGCACTCGGCTGGATGGATACGCTCGATCCGGGCCTGGCGCGCACTTTGTTTGCATGGACCTTGCATCCGATCGTCTATTTCTGGTTGATCCCCGCTTATACGGCATTTTATGTCTTGGTTCCGAAGCAGGCGGGCGGTTATTTGTTCAGCGATGAAATTGCCCGCGCCGCCTTCGTGGTCTTGATAGTCTTTGCGTTGCCGATCGGTTTTCATCATTTATATATGGATCCCGAGCAAGCTAAAGGATGGAAATTGCTGCATGGCGTCGGGACTTTCGTTGTTTCGCTTCCGACCTTCATTACCGGTTTTAGCGTGATTGCATCGCTCGAAATCGCCGGCAGGTTGCGCGGCGGCAAGGGATTGTTCGGTTGGATCGGTTCGCTGCCCTGGCGTAATCCGATGGTGCTGTCGGTTATTCTGGCTTTGTTAATGCTGATTCTCGGCGGCTTCGGCGGCCTAGTCAACGCCAGTTATGCGATGAATGCAATGATCCATAACACGGCTTGGGTGCCGGGGCATTTTCATTTGATCTTCGCCGGTACCACCGTGATCATGTATTTTGCGATCGCTTATTATCTTTGGCCGATCATGGCCGGTAAGCCGCTTTTTTCCAAAGATATGGCGCTGGTGCAATTGTGGACTTGGTTTATCGGCATGACGATTCTAACCACGCCTTGGCATGTGCTGGGTTTATTGGGGCAGCCTCGGCGAATTTCCGGTGTCGAATATAACTCGCTGTTGACGCTGGCCTGGGATCCTTATGAGCTGGCGATGATCTTCGGCGGTTTGGTGATGCTCGGTTCCGCGTGTTTGTTTGTTTACAATTTAGCGATGACGCATCGTTCGCAAGAAGTATTCGAAGGCGAAATCGAATACGCCGAGCCGATTCATCCGGTTACCGATCTGCCTGAATACCTGAACGATTTTACGCTATGGAATAAAGTCATCGCCGGTTTGATGGCGCTGAGTTTCGGCGTACCGATTCTACAATTCTTTTTTATGAAAACATTCGGCTCAAGCGCATGGGGATTTTGAACATGAATAAAATGGTTGTCGCGGCCCTTTCGGGTCTTCTTGTTTCGACTGCCGCCCAGGCCGAGCCGGCGTCAAAAGTCGCCTGGACGGCCGAGCAGTTGAACTTCGTTAAAAAAGGCAACGCCGCCAAAGGCAAGGAATTATCCGCGACCTGTACGGGTTGTCATGGAGAGCAAGGCGTGAGTCAGGTGCCGAATTATCCGTCATTAGCGGGACAGTTGGCGACGTATACTTATAAACAGTTACAGGATTATAAAACCGGCCATCGAAAGCATGAGCTGATGGGGTCGATGGTGACCGGGTTGAGCAATCAGGATATGGCCGATCTTGCCGTCTGGTTTAGTACGTTACCTACCCCTAAACCTCAGGGGGGGCGCCAATCGTTGGCTAAAGCCGAGGTTTTAGTCAAGAAAGGCGACGGCAAACGGACTCTGCCGCCTTGTGCGGTGTGTCATGGGGCCGAAGGTAAGGGAGAAAAAATGGATATTCCGGCGTTAGCCGGTCAACAAGCCGACTATTTCGCGCAGACCCTTGAAGCCTACCAAAAAGACGAGCGGCGTAACGATATTTTCGGTCGTATGAGAATTCTCAGTAAGCAATTGACTGCCGAGGAAATCAAGGAACTAGCTCAATATTACCAGGCAAAATAAATACCGGGCGCTTCTTCGGCGCCCAAAATTCAATATTCTCTAAGAGTATTACGGAGGATACAGACATATTCGGCAAGGATGCCGGCAGCAGGAAGCTGTGGGTATCCAGTTCAAGCGCGCCACCACATCGCTTTTTGATCCCTAAGTTGGGGGAATTTTATCCTCTTGTTTCCCTTATTTGAATTGCGCCAACGCTAAATAGGCTACCGCGATGGCCGGTGCGCAATCGGCGGCGGACATTGGCGAGGAAACTAAGGACTGTTCGAATAAATCGTTGAAATCCAGATAGGGGTGCCCTAAGTTGGCGGCTAGTTGTTTGACCAAAAAGCGGCCGACGCCGGCGCCGACAAACGGTTTATCTGAAGGTAAACGAATTCTGGATATTTGCCTTTCGCAGCTCATTTGTATTTTGTGCAATTGTTGGTTGCGGAGATAAAGCGCGAAATGGCGCCAGCATTCCGGCAGCTCGTGTTCGACTTCATGCCCGATCATGCGTGACAAACGCCTGGCGCTGGCCGTAACGGTTTTTTCGCCGCCATCGGCGGTATCGTTTTGATCATGGGCTTCGTCCAGTTCGCCGGTTATACGGTAAACATCGGCCATCGTCGCGAAATACTCGGCCATTAATCCGATTTTGACGCCTTTGAATAAGGCTGTTTGTGCGATAGCCATTACCGGCGTGCGCACGACGCCGGTATAAATTAATTCTTCGGAAATAAGTCGCTTATAATCGGTAAAACCTTTGGCATTAATTTTTCCGTTTGCCATCGCAATGACATCGGTTGTGGTGCTGCCGATATCGATAAATAACCCGCTGTCGATGTTGCGTGCGGCAAACGATGCGCTAGCCAACCAGTTCGCCGACGCGATGCTTTCGCTATGCTCGGGCAGTACCGAACCAGCTCGAATGAATCCGGACAAACCGGAATAAATCCACAGCGAATCGCCCGGAAAGTAAACCGACATGGCTTCGACGATGCGTTGCACGCCTTGTTCTCGACTCTCGAAATGATCGACTAATTCCCCCGTCATCGTAATCGCATGCCGGTATCGGCCTTCCGGCAGTTCGGCGGTAACGGCTTGTACGGCTTGTTGCAATTGCTCGATGCCTTGCCATAACGCGCAGGGGCGTTGAACGATTGCCAGTGCTTCGCCCAATTCGTTGATCAGCGCCGCTTTTAAATGGGCGCCGCCGATATCCCATCCGATAATGTTAGTTTGCATAGGTTTCGTCTCCGTCGATGAGTAGATTAATGCTTCGATTGATGATGGGGGGAACGTTTGGTTGGTTTTGCGGCATTCGCAAAACCTCTGCCGCGACATTGACTCCCAAGGCCTCTCGTATCCCCGCGTAAGACGTCGTCAAACGCGGATTGATTTCCAATACCGCAATGTATTTAGGTGTTTCGATGATATCGATTCCGGCATAACCGGATAAGCCCGGCAAAGCATGCGCGACACGGTCGACCAGGGCTTGATAGTTTTCATTGACGCCGGGTTCGTTGACTCGGCAAGCGTTCAACTTAAATCGGCAGTCCTTGATTTCAATTCGTTGGATATTATGGCACAACAGCCATCCCTTGCCATGGTTGAATAAACAACTCAAGCTAGCCGGCGTTCCGTCGATGTAAGGCTGGACAATGTAGGGTGTTTCACCGAGTTGAGACTTCACGAGCGCCCAATCCTCGGCGTCATCGACTCGGAATGTTCGTTCGCAGCCCATGCCGTCGATCGGTTTGATGACGTGTCGTCCGATCGGTTGGAATTCGTGCGCAATGAAAGGTTCCGATGGTACGGTTTCGATTTGTTCTTGTATCAGATGACGAAATGTTTCGAGCTTATTCGAAGTGATGGCGACGGCTTCGGACGAAGAGGACAGTAGTCTTTTTCCAAGTTGTTCGATCATGCGGGTCAAATCGAACAGAATATTGTTCATTTCGGGAGCTACCGGCCAAACCGCATCACAACGCTCGACTTGTTTTTGAAATATTTCGAGTACCGATTGATGCTCATCAATCGTCACAATTTCGATTGCTCCGGCATATTCCGAAATTTCGTCGGCAAACCGGATATCGAGCATTACACTCAACTTGATATCGGCTATTTCCGATAAATCCTGCAATAAAGCCTTCAGCATCAACAAGCCTTCCGCGGCGAGCGTATCGGGAATGCATTCACGGCTAAAGCCGCCGCCGGTAACATATTCAAAAACGAGTATTTTCATTGCACACAGTATAATACATACTATTTCTTAAAAATGCAGAGGGTTGTTTTCGTAACATGCAAATCATTCCGGTCCTTGATCTCAAAGACCATTATGTCGTTCATGCCGTCAAAGGTAATCGGGTCGAATATGTGCCGGTTCGTTCCTCATTATGCAAAGAGCCGGATATCGATCGCGTCATTGATGCCTTTTTGTCGCTATACGATTTTAAGATGTTTTATATCGCCGATCTGAATGCTATTACCGCTTGCGAATCGGTTCATCAAAGCCTTTTACTCGATGTATTCAGCCGCTATCCGGATAGGCAGTTTTGGGTCGACTCGGGAAGTCATTCGGTCCAGCGCTATTACCAAGGGTTTACGAATTATTTACCGGTTATCGGCTCCGAATCGTTGAACGATGACGATGTCGAGCATATCGAGCGATTGCCGGAAGACTTTGTGCTTTCGCTCGATTATTCGGCAAACGGCCGGCTCGGCTCGTCGTTGATTTTTGACAATCCTAAGTTATGGCCGAACGCTATTATTATCATGACGCTAGCGCAAGTCGGTAGCGAGCTCGGTCCGGATTTCGCAAAGCTGAGCTATTATTGCCGGGAGTTTCCTGAGAAACGAATTATCGCCGCAGGCGGTATCCGGCATAAACAAGATCTATTCGAACTGCAAAAGATCGGCGTGAACGATGTCTTGATAGCCAGCGCTTTACATTCCGGCGCTTTGTCGGAGAGCGACATTAAACAGATCTTCGAAAATTAATTGAAATAAGTTGTTTCATACGTATCAAGTGGATATAACGCCATTCACTATTATCTATTCACCATTTACCATTAAACGCTCACCATCCCTCCGTGGCTGCAAAATCAATCGATGCTCGGTTTTTCCTGCCTGGAGTGGTATCGGTAAACCTTCGACCCAATAGGCTTGTTGATCGCGATAGTGGGGCGATAAAGGATGGCTCGATTGCCCGCCCGGCATGTGCAGTATTCCTTCATCGACATGACGCGGAGAAACCACAAGCCTTTCGCTGGCGCCGAAATCGGGGCCGGCCACTCGAACGCAATAAGGGCAACCCGATAACGGGTCCGTCGGCATATCAAGGAAACGTCCGACCCATGGCAATACCCTTGAGAATGGATGACGATATTGCGCTCGGTTGATTTTCCCCCAAGTTAGTTCCGGAAAGCTCGCTTCGGGGTACAGGTTTTTGAGTCGACCGAGGCTTTTTTTTAATTGGTTTAGAATGAACTTATCCCAGTCCTGAAAACGCGCCGGGTCAGGTAACAGTTCGACCGGCTTTTCAGTCAAAATCCGTTGTAATGGTGTGTCGATGTAGGTCCAGGAATAGTTGAAATTCCTATCCGATTTGCGACATGCCGATAAAAAAGGCTCGAATACTGAATGTGCCAATTGCTTGCGAAATTCCACCAATAACCCAAACCCCAAGCTGTCTCGATCCGCATTTCCGTCCCAGGCCTGAAGGTAGCCTCGCAATTCGGCTAATTCCGGTTCTTGCTCGAAATTTTTTGGTGTCAGAACCGATAACGCCAATTGCTGGTAAAACTGATAAAACTCGCTCTTACTATCGAGTTGCAATGCGAACATCGTTTGTTCGTTCAGTATTTCGATTTGTCCGAGCCGCTCAGTAATCCGATAAGCTCGGTAGCCGTTGGCAAACTGCCGTCCGATGAGATGAGGATAGTCTTTGCCGAATCGACGATCGTTGGCCGAGACTAAAATACCTTCCGGCGGATCGATTGTGCGGGGCAATGACTCCGGATTCAAATAACCGTTCCAGCCGGAACCGTCCGCCCAAGAGCGGCTTACCGAGCCGTCGTTGCCGTACCGCTTAGGTATGCGTCCCAACAGCGTCCAAGCGATTCGGCCTGTCTTATCGGCCAGTAAAAAATTCAATTGCGGTCCGCCGCTTTGGTTGATCGTCGGAATGGCTTGTTCCAGTGTTCGATTTTGTTCCAAGTCGATCAATTCGATGTTAATAGCTTTGGGGTCCAATGCGGTCCAGCGGACAGCTACTAAGTTATCCATCAGAGGTTCGGAGGCAACCGGGCCCCACTCCGATTGTTTGACTGTTATTTCTCGAGAATCTCCTCCTTTTACGGCGATGATTTCATGCCGTTGCTCGAACCGTTGCCAGCCTCCGTCAACACGATATTCATTCGAATTTTCAGGATTGATTTCAAGGCTGACTAAATCGAGAAAATCACCGGAAAGATTGGTTGCTCCCCAAGCTAAATGTTTGTTGCTGCCGGCAATTATTATCGGTACGCCGGGTAACATCACGCCGCTTGCATGAGTTTCGGTATAATGGACTTCGATTCGATACCATAAGTTGGGTACGGTAATGCCTAAGTGCATATCGTTGGCAAGTATCGCGCGTCCGTCCTGAGTTTTCTTGCCGCTGACGGCCCATGCATTAGATCCCGGCAGGGTGTCGTGTAATTGCACGGCGCCGGCTACTTTCAAGGCGTCGGATGAATATTGATCAAGGGCCGCCTTCATCGAGGCTAAAGGAATGGGGCGAGCCGGTCGCGACGATTCGCGATAGTCTTGTAATTGCTCGGTAAACCGGTCGGTATCCGGCGTCAAAAAGGCAAGTAGATCGGGAGGCAGCGTTTTTTCCATCACGGTCAACATGCGTTCCTCCCTTTCGGCCCAACCCGTGAGCGTATCGAACATGCCGAGCATGACCAGAATGCTGTCTTCGGCTTGCCAAGGGGAGGGGCGATAATTCAATACGCTAAACTCAAAGGTTAAGGCATTAGTTTGCTCGATATAGCTGTTGACGCCTTCGGCATAAGCATCGAGGAAGCGCTTATGGCGTCGCGGCAGTTGTGTTGCCGTTTTTTCGGAAACTTGATTGAAACCGAGCGTTCGGGCTCTGGTATCGCTGTCGACGGCTATCTCGCCGAATATTTCAGCTAGGCGCCCTGCAGTTTTTCGTCTCATCAAGTCCATCTGAAATAGACGGTCGCGCGCACTTAGATAGCCGAGTGCCCGAATCGCGTCGAGACGATTTTCGGCATGTACGGCTGGAATTCCGAATTCATCGGAGTCGACTGTAACGGGTTCGGCAAGGCCGGCTAATTCGACTTCGCCGTTTAGTTTGGGCATCGATTCTTGCAGTAACCAATAGGTGCCGCCCAGTCCAATCAGAATCGTCAGCGATGCGAATGCCGTCAAATAAAGCACGATGCTTCTTATCTTTTTCATGTCCTATTAGTTCTTTTTTGTTGGGCATATGTTCCATTGAGAACAAGCCAACTAAAACACGGCTTCATTCTTTATAACTTATTTAATAGTTAAGCTTCATGAAGGTTTGGGGTGTGTTTGGCGAGGATTTCGGCAGTGCCGGAGGAGGCCTCGGGGTGCTCGGTCGATTTTTGCTCCTGCAAAATCGACATTCACGCCATCCATGGCGCTTGCAAAGGCTTTGCCAGCATGGAGCTGGCATAGAGCCTTGTATGATTAATTTAAATGAATTTTAGCCAGGAAATACTTTAAGCTGTACCGAGTTCATTGGGAGGCCGCTTGAGCCTGAGGACTGGATTAAACCAGAGCCTGTCATGTAGATTGGCCCCCGCCCTATTCACCTAT
>JAHJSQ010000023.1 GCA_018830325.1 Gammaproteobacteria bacterium | reverse complement strand
GGTAGTGACAGGCCTGCTTGAAACTGAATTTTATTCATGGCCATGAGCTGACTCCTTGGTAATTAAGTGGCCAGTATGCGCCTTCTGGCCGTGAATATCCTGGTTTTTGGGCTTTAGCTGAAGAAACTTGCTAATCAGGAATAGGTATGGGTGATTTCCTCAATGTGCTCGGGGGCAAATTCGCAGTTTTTGTTACCCAGGTTTTTGCGCAGTTTGCGAAACAGCAGGCTGGCGTCGATTAACTGTACCTTACCTTGGCGTGATGCAGGTTTGTTGTTGTTTAACACCCAGATGTAAGTAGTGATACCGGTGTTGTAAAACAGGTTATTCGGTAATTGCACGATGGCTTCCAGTCTATCGTTTTCGATGATGTAACGGCGAATATTACTCTCGCCACCGCCGGCATCGCCGGTAAACAGTGACGAACCGTTGTGAACAGAGGCGATTCGGCTGCCGAGCGGGCTGACGGCCGGGTCTTTCATCTTGCTGACCATTTCCATCAGGAACAGCAACTGACCATCACTGGAGCGAGGCGTGGCATCAACCACTTCCTCATTGCCCCAGTAGTCTTTCAGGTTTACTTTGAAACGCGGGTCAATCACATCACTACCGTCTTTGATGTGCTTCTGTTCACCGGCCCAGCTTTTGCCGTAGGGAGGGTTGGACAGCATGAAGTCGAACTTGGTACCGGCAAATTCATCGGTAGACAGGGTTGAGCCTTCTCTGATGTTTTCCGGGTTATTGCCCTTAATCATCATGTCGGATTTGCAGATAGCGTAGGTTTCGTCGTTGATCTCTTTACCATAGAGATACACATCACGATTGTCGTTCGGGTATTTTTCTTCGATGAAGTTTTGCGATTCGGTCAACATACCGCCACTGCCGCAAGCCGGGTCGTAGACAGTCATGGTCAGTGGAAGCCGGTCTTTTACCGGGTCAAAGACCAAATGGGTCATCAGTTCAATCACTTCCCTGGGTGTAAAGTGTTCTCCCGCTTCTTCGTTATTTTCTTCGTTGAATTTGCGGATCAGCTCTTCAAACACATAACCCATGCCCAGGTTGGTCAATGCTGGCATTTTGTTGCCATCCGGATCTTCAACGGATTCGTGCGTTAGATTGATATAAGGCGAGACAAACTTTTCGACGACATCCAGCAGCACTTGCTTTGACGCCATGTGGCGAATCTGAGACTTCAAGTTAAAGCATTCAATGATTTCTTTGACGTTGTCGCTGAAACCGAGCAGGTATTCTTCAAAGTTTGCCAGCAAGATTTGCTGGTTGTTCGTTGCGGTATTGAAGAGTGACTTTAGCGTCCACTTGGACGTGTTATAAAACACATAGCCACTGGCGGCTTTTAACGGTTCGTCGTCCAACTCTGTGGCTTGCATTTCTTCTTTCTGAAATTTTACTTCTTCAAGCACCGCTTCTTTGGTTGGCTCAAGCAGGGTATCGAGCCGACGCAATACGACCATAGGCAGAATGACATCACGGTATTTGCCGCGAACGTACACATCGCGCAGACAGTCGTCGGCGATATTCCAGATAAACGAGATCAGCTTATTGTGTACACTGTGGTCCATTTTTTTTCCTTTGAGTGCCCGGTTTCATCGGGAACTGATTCATTTCAGATGTTGTTCAATTTTTTTAAGGATTGGGTCGTAAATAACTTCCCCATTTTACGGAGGGTTCGGTTGCTCGATTGGCAGGTGTCGGCGGCAGGGAAAGCCGCCGTCAAGCCTACACGGACGTATTCACGGCGTCCTGCCAAGCGAGTTACCGAACCCTCAACAAAGCGCATAGTTCAAAGACGTTATTTATCACGAAATCCTAAGGCTTCTGATGCGTGTCATTCAAACCATTAGCCCGAGCGCCCCGGCGCCGAAATTTGACTAGATAACGACGAGCGCGGAGCGTGGAAGTAGGCTGTCGAAAAAATCCATTTTAGCTAAATTCTGTGTTCCCACTTTTTAATCTCAAAAAATCTTGGAAATTGTTGGTGAGCATAGGTTATAAAACGCCAGTTGTAGGGTGCGCATCGCGCACCTGGGTCGGGACATCTCGCCGGGTTCGCTATCGTGGAAAGGTGCGCGATGCGTGCCCTACGGCGCTCAAAATATCTTGAAAATCGGTAAATTACGACAGCCTAGCGTGGAAGCCATTTGGGGATGTTGTTTTTTTACTGTATCTTCAAGCGCCTTCCCGGTGCTTGATGATCAGCGGACAAAACAAAAAACCCAACAGCACGCCGAGCACGACGACGCCGGCCAGAATTCTAAGCGACGTGCTCTCGGCCGTTCCCAAGCAACCGAAAGCCAGCGCGCTGGTCGACATCGAGGCGGCCATCGCTTGATAGGTTAGTTTGATATCGCCGCCGCGATTTTCCTGGTAAAAAATACCGTAATCGACACAGATTGCGACGACCAGCAGAAAACCGACCAAATGCAGAAAGCTAATCGCCGCGCCGCCGAGCGACCAGAGACTTAAAATGAATAGCGCCGACAACACTGCCGGCGATAGGGTTTGCAGCGTTTTTACCAGGCTTCGGTAGCGCACGACCAATAGCAGGACGATGATGACTAATCCGACCGCCAGCAAAGTTTGCGCACGCTCGGTATAGTCGCGGGTCATGTTGTTGAGCAGGTCGCGCTGGCTGAAATAGCGCGCGTCCTCGATCGTAGCTAGCGCCGCTCGGAGCGCTTCGGGGTCATGTTCGGCCAGCCAGATCATCACGACGCTTTGACGCTCCGTGCTGATGATGCGGCTGTCGATCAATCTTTTGACCGGTGTTTCGAATACCTGCTTTAATGTCAGCGCGTCCTGTTTGTGATAGCCGAATCGGCCTAGCCGCTCGACCGACAAGCCTTGCTCCCGCAAAGCTTGTTGCCAAAGCTTTAGATTTTCGTCGGTCAGAGAGTCTTGCAATAGCGCTTGATTCCGTTGTTGTTGCGTTGCCGACAGCAGCCACGGATATAGGCCGAAATACTCGTTCAGTTCGCCTTGTCGTTTCAGTCGCTCCAACACCGGATAGACTTGCTCGGCTTTTTGCAGTGCGGTTTCGATGTCTTGCCCGGTAATTAGCACGAAACGCCCCGGCTCTATGCTGACCATACGCGCCCGAATCCGTTTGTCGTTTTCTTTTAGATAATCCAGTTCCGGCGTTAGGTCCTGCATGTCTTCGAGCCAGCGTAACGACGGCAAGGCGAATAGCGACGAGCCCAGCAGTACCAACAATGCCGTCAATAGCCAAGGCCGAAAACGCGCGCAGAAGCTTGCCCAGCGGGCGACTAACGGTACCGTTAACGTTCTGCGGTCGCCGCCCGCGACCAAGCCCGGCAGGATGAAGCGAGTCAACAATAAAGCGGCAATGATGCCGGTGCCGGCATAGACCGCGATTTGTTGAAATCCAGGATAACCGGACGCGCCTAAGGCCGTATAACCGACCAGCGTTGTAATACCTCCCAGTAAAAGGCTAGGCCAGATTCTAATAATTGCCGCGGTCTTGTCTTCGGCGCGAACCGTTTGCGCGTGCGCAATCGCATGTATCGGGTAGTCGATGCAGATGCCGATCAGCGTCGAGCCGATCGCGATCGTCATGCCGTGCACATAGCCGAATACCCAAGCGGTGCTCAATATCGCGCTCAGGATCACGATGATCAATAAGGTGAACACTTGCAGCAGCGCGCCGAACGAACGAAACAACAGCAGAAACAGTGCCATTAAGGCAATGGAAGACAGAATGCTGATTTGGACGATATCGCCCTGAATCAATTGTTGCGTTGCCACCGCGAACACCGGCACGCCGGTCATTTCCAGTCGCCATGATTCCGGCCGGTCTTGCATCTGTTCTTTGAAGGTTTGTTCGATCGCCGCCTGAATTCGGCTTTGTTGCGGCGCGTCCAATCCGGCCATTTCGGTTTCCAGGATCAGATTCTGGTATTGCGTATTGGTGATGCCGGCTTGTTGCATTTGCGCGCCGACGGTGCGAAAGCCGTTCAGCGTCAATAACAAGGGATCTTGCAAGGCGATGCTTTTGATCATCGCGCCTTGCGGAGACAAGAGCGCTCGTTTCAAAAACTCGGCGCGTTGCGCCAAGCCTTGCGGCGTGAACAGCTCCGCCAAGTCCGATTCCGGGGTAAGACTGTAGAGCGCTCCGGCGTAATCGCGGTATAGTGCTTGCACCGCTTCGATGTTTTGGTTTTGTCGTTCGGGCGACCAGACTTCGAGCACGCCGTCGATGGTGTTCAAGCGTTCTTGCAGCATCTTGATGAAAGCGCCGGTGACCGGTTCGCCTGTATCCGAGCCGACCGAAATTAAATAACGCCGCGACAATGCGCCGGACTGCATTTCGCTCGCGAGCAGCAGTTCCTCGGCATTGTCGCCGGCGATGATGAAAGCGGAAAGGTCGGTCTTGAATTCGACCGCCAGCGCCACCAGTAATGCCAACAGCGGCGGCAACAGATAAAACAGGCGAGTGCGTAGCTTCGGCAAATCAGTTCCCCAGCAATTCTTTATACAAGCGATTCACTTCGGTTTCGATCGCCTCGCCTTCGGCATCCTTGCGCAACAAAAATTCGCTGAGATCGCCGTCGGCCTGCCGGATTTCGATACGTTCGGCTTGTTGTCCGGGCTGGCCGGAAATAACGACAGTCAGTCCGGATCGGTCGCCCCGCCTGGGCTTCAGCGTCATCAGCCAGTCTTGCTCCCGGGCGTCGAAATCGACGCGGTAGACTCTGTGCAGCAAGGCGACATCGGCATTGACCAAAGCATTGAAGAAGGCGATATGCAAGCTTAGCGGATTGGCCGCGTCCAGCTCGCCGCGATGGCGTACATTAGCCGCCGGATCGAAATAGAACATCCGGTCGCCCTTGATGCCCATCAAGACCCGCTCCGGTTGCAATTGCTCCTTGATCATCAAATCCGGCGCAAGCGAGTACAGATATCCGCCGCCTTGCCAAGGTTGGTCGATGAGTTCCAGCGTGCGGGTTTCTCGATAGGCGATTCGTACCGCCGTATCCGATTGCATCCTTTGCATGACTTCCCACTCGGTATCGACGGCATGAGCCGCATTTGTCGATAACAAGGCCGACAGCAGCAAAACAAATGTTGAGCAAAATGAGGAGATGTTAGGTTTTTTCATTAACGCGCCTGCACGTCCATCCAGATTCTACGTCCATTGACGATCATCGTTTTAATCGTCGAGCGCGGGTCGGGGATGCCTAGGCCGGGAAAGCGGAAATGGCGATAAATGTATTCTCCTATCATCAGAGCGCCTATCATCGTATAGATCAATATGCCGTTATAGACTGTCCACCAAAAATCGCTGCCCCAGACTGCCAAGATTGTACACATCGCGGCATTGAATGCGAAAAATCCTGTCCAGAGCAAAGTCAATTGACGGCAATAGACCAGGATTTCGGGAGGAATTTCAGGGAATTCCAGCCTTACGAAGCTTTCGATAAACGGCGGTCCCTTGTCTTTCAGCAAAGTCCGCCCGAAAACGCCCATCAACATGAGTTGAATCAATACCGGCAATATTTTCGCGGTGACGGTTTGCAGATAATACGCGCCCAACAGCAAGGCCAGCGCGAACAGGCCTTTGTAGATTTTGATTCTCAGGCTGGGCGCGGCCAACGCCCGCATCAGATAGAGGCCGGAAAAAATAGCCGGCGCCAGCCAGACCATGCCGCTTTCGATCCCCCGGTAAACCAGGTACGGATAGGATAGAAACAAGCCGGTGGCGATAATGCTTTTTATGAGGGCGATCATGTCGAAAAAGGATATATATAGTAGGAAAAAACAAAAATGGCGTTAGCGCCTGCCACTCATTTTCGCCTGGATCCATAAAGGGTTTCTGCGTATAGGCAAGACAGCGATGATATCAATGAAGTTGAATCGAATGTCGTAATAAATTGCATAAGGAAATCGTTTTGCCAGCATTCGGTAATAACCGTGTTCCTTTAGGTGAACACCTGAGTGTATTAGCAATGATTCGATATCGGACAGAAGACTATCCCAAAAATAGTTGCCGACTCCATGTTTTTGGTAAAAAACTCTTCCCTCGTCAAGATCCTTGGCGGCATCGTCCAGTATACGAATAATTGGCATTTACCGACCATTTCCGGATTTTAGCTCGTCAAGGGAAAAAAACGTTGCTTCGCCTCGTTCAATGCGCAAGCGTCTTTCGTCGAGAATGTCTCGGTGCCAGCCGGGCATGTCGATTTCAGTTTCGTCACGAACCAAGGAATCCCAAATTGCCTCCATGGTTTCAAGACGTTCTGTTGTAGTCATTTTGTTGATTTCAAATGTATTCATAATCATTCCTCGACCCAACTCACCTTGCCGTCTTTGAAATGCACATTGAAACGATTGAAACGGTGGCTCCAGTAAACCCAGCGGTTGCCGTCCAAGCTCGGTGTTTCGGTGATCGGTGGATAGCCGATCGCGACTATTACTGCGTCCTTGCTCATGCCTTTGGCTACCGTGCCGTTTTGAATATGTTGCTTTTCCAAGGCGTTGAACTTTGATAAATCGATCTTATTTGGCGCGAATAATTTATCGAAGGCCTGATAGACGTCATCTCCGGTATGTTTTTGAACATTTTTTATCGTCAAATGCTGGCTGGAATTATCAACCTCGACTTCGATCGTTTTATTGGTCATTTTCAATAGCCTAACCGGGGTATTGACCGGAATCGACGCGCCGCGCCGGTAATTGGTCGTCGGATGGACGTCTTTCTCGTAACGCATCACGAATTGCGTGTAGTAGGTATCCCCCAATGAGATATGTGACGGGAGGGCTTCGGGCTTGATGGCCCTGGTGCAGGAGGTCAGCGAAAATAGTATTAATAAAAATAAACCGTAAGTAGTCGTACGCATCATTATTCTTCTCCTCTTTCACAAGCCGGCCGGTAACGCGCCGACCGGGTTATTCGGTAATAGAACCACAAAAAAATGACGAAAACCGTCAGGCTGATGCCGATAATATTAGCAGTTAATGGAATCAATATCAGCGAGCTGAGCAATTCGAACAGTATCAGCAGTATCAAGATGACGGCAATGCACCGACTATTCAGCTTAGTGCAGCAATAAGCGCCCAACGGCGCGCCGATCACGACGACCGGCACTGCCGATAGCCAGTAACGTTCTACTGTCGCGGAGAAGCTATCCAGCAAGAACCCATGTAGCGCAAATCCGGCCAGCGCATTGACCGCCATCAAGATCACCGAAGTCGGCGTCGACACTTTTTCCGATAAACGGAACCACAAAACCATCACCGAAAAACAAATGATATCGATACCGTTGCCAACCAAGCCGGTCATGCCGCCGCCGACGGTTCCGGTCAACAGCATAATGGCTTTTTCGCGCGCGCCGAAAAACGGCAGCGTGTCATTATGCAGTCGCTTTTGCCAAGTCAAGATCGTCAACGGCAATGCAAAAGCGGCGATCATCGCGGTGAACAGCATTTTTAACAGAGCGGGCGACAGCAAGGGCGCCAATGCCGCCGAACTGATCGAAACGCCGGCTAAACCGCCCAAACTGACCCAGGCAATGACCGGCCAGACAACCGGAACCCGTAGTGCGATTATCGTCAATGACGCGGCGGTCATGCCGACGCTTTGAATCGCCAATGAAAACACCTTCGCATCGAGCGGGGCGATATGCAGTACTTTCGTGAACACCGGAAAAGCGACCGCCCCGCCGCCTTCGCTGGTCGCGCCGGCGATGAACGAACCGAAGACCATCGTCAAAGTGACGGTCCAATATTCTTCGATGATCGATAGGCTATCAGGCGAGCTATAGGCATACCAAGCAAGCCAGACCGCGAGTGCCAACGCCGTGCTAAACAGTAATGGTTTATTTATACCCATCGCAGATCAAAATTCGGCACCAGGGTGTCCGTCAAAGGACGCCGTGAATACATCCCTGTAGGCTCTTCTATGCCAGCTCCATGCTGGCAAAGCCTTTGCCGCACACCCTGGTGCCTCCTCAGGCACTGCCGAAGTTTGAAGTGCGAAAGGTATAAACGGCTGGTTGGATGAATTATCGTTTGCTTGTCGATCAAGGGTGATGAATGCTTAATCCGCAAGAACATCCTCAAAAATTTCAGCGAGCGGAATCGTTAATTCGAGACTGGAAAATCGGCAATCTTGTTGGCCGGTGTAATCATGCAGCAGCCATTCGTTGTCCGAAGTTCGCTGATAACACTCTACCCGTAGCGCGTCGATATCGACAATGACATATTCCTTGAGCGACTCCAAACTGCGGTACGCGGCGAATTTATGGCCTCGGTCGAATGCCGCCGTGGAATCGGACAAGACTTCTGCGATGAGCGTCGGATGGGCTAAAAATTGTTCGGCCTTGCGGTCCTCCGGATGGCACGTCACCATGACATCGGGATAGAAGAATGCGTCGGCCGACTCGACCCGCAGTTTCATGTCGGCCATGTAGGATTGGCAGGGCGTTCCGCGTAATCGCTGTTTTAGCGAAGAGGCTAAATTTAGGCTCACCAAGACATGCTCGCGCCGCGCGCCGACCATCGCGAAGATTTCGCCGGTAATGTATTCGTGCTTCTCGGTTTGGGACTCCTCCCAGGCCAAAAAATCGTCGGCGTTGAATGTTAATGCTTCTGCTTGTTGCATAAATCTATTTATCCTGAAAATCTAAAATGACAAAATGGTAACGAATCAAAACCGGTCTTCGGGTCGACGGCTAGCCATTAGCGCGTTATGTTCGGCTAGATAGTCCGGGCGGTGCATCGGCTTGATTAAAATCAGTCCTGCGATAAAACCGCCTGCATGCGCCCAAAAGGCGACACCGCCGGCTTCATCGCCGATTGCCGGAATGCCGCTCAACAATTGAATCAAAAACCAATAACCCAGCATGAAGCCGGCGGGAACGGAAAACGAAGTGATATAAAAGCCAATCGGAATGATCGTGTGTACCCGTGCTCTCGGATATAAGCGGGCATAAGCGCCCATGACGCCGCCGATCGCACCTGACGCGCCCACCATAGGTATCGCGGCTCCCGGATTGCTATAAATTTGAGCCCCCGCCGCGGCGAGCGCGCACAGCAAATAAAATGCCACGAAGCGAAAGCTACCCATCACATCCTCGACGTTATCGCCGAAAATCCATAAAAACCACATGTTGGCGATTAAATGAAACCAACTGCCGTGCAAAAAGGCATGGGTCAACAGAGTGCTATTGCCGGTTTCGCCGCTCAGAATACAGCCGTAGTTCGCAGTCACTTGAATTGTCATGCCCTTAGGCACCGTATTCAATAATTCACCCGGAATCAAGCCGTAATGACACAGCGACTTAACCAATGCAGCCTCTACGCCCGCACCTTGCAGCAATAGCCATACCGCGATATTCGCAGCAATGATTACGATCGTGATCACGGGAGGGCGAACGGTGGGGTTATCGTCTCGTATCGGTATCATGTTTAATCTCGGTAGGCTTTAATGCTTTTCACACTAAAACTTTTTTGCAGGGTAGGCAAACGGTTTAGCAAGCGGTTCGCCGATAAAAATACCTTGGCCGGGCCGTGCCACGCTTTTCCAATAGGACTCAATTAGCGTGCTGCCTCTAAGATAATAAAACATCAGTACACCGGGGTGTGGAAATTTTTCCGGAAAATTGCACGGCTCGACTACGGCTCCATAGCTTCCGGTGAGGCCGGCCTCAATCCACTCGATGATGCTCATTTGCTTACTGCCGGTTAGCACGCCGCCGGTCGATGTTAAATGATCGGCAACGGCTCCGGGCGGGTAACGATTATCTTGTATGTGCGGAACATGTGTTAGGCCGGTAAAATAAAACATCACATCGGACTTGTCCTTGATGAATTCGCGCTTAAGGAAATTAACCGGCCATGTACCATTAAAACTCTCGCTTATCCTCGGAAATAATGCCGCACGCGAGCTGCGTGCCTTATCATTGGTTTGTAGCAAATAGGCCGATCCTTTGGGATGCGTATAATCGGCGGCGATACCTCTATCGATTAATTTTTTAGCTTCTTCAAAATTTCTGCCGGCGAGTATGATGCTGGGGCGCCATTGATAATCTTTGAAGGGTTTGGCGCTCTCCGACGCGAAATAGGGACTTTTGCGGGTATTTAGGCAACCTTTGGCGCAGAACTGTTGGTTGTAGCCGGCAGCGAATGCCGTTGTAATCGACATGCAGTCGACCCGGAACGGCTGCAGCCAAGTCAACACGAATGCCTGAACATGGTTCGGCGTCTGCGCATCGACTTCGGCCTTGATCGCTTCGAATTGCTCCGGCTTCATGACTTTCATTGCCGGGTCGAAACGAACGCGAACAATTTGTTTGTTCGGAATGCCTCTTTTGCGTCCATAATAGTCGGCAATCTTAACGCTAAGTGGATCGGCTTCATTGACAATAACAACTAAATCATTGGCCGTGAGCGCAGAAGCCGGTCTTAGCATCTGCAGTGTGCTTGCGCCGAGTGCCGAAACGCTGAAGCCAAGCGATAAAAGACTTAAAAAAACGGCATATCTTGTTAAGATTAGAATAGATTGCACTGGCATCCTCATCGGTTATACAAAAAAACGCTAATTTTTATAAATTGAGCGTTATTATTTGAGTGGTAATATGGGGAAATAGAGGGTTAAACCATTTCGTCCGTTTTTCGAGGTCATCACTATGGACAAACAAAATTCCGATAATTTCCTGAAAATATTAACCGGTTTTCTGATTCAATTACTGAAGTCGCTCAAAACGGCGTTGACCGGTCTTTATCGGACATTATTCAAGCCCGATCCGGAAAAGGAAATCAATGCGCCGGAAAAGCCCGATAAGAGCGAAAAATTGACACGCTATTTGTTGATTGGCCTGGGTGTGTTGATGATTTTGTCTATCTTCAATCAGGCTAACGAACTGCAAAAAGACGAACTACCCTACAACCAATTTCTCGAATTGGTTAAGAATAACAAAATCCAGCGTGCCGTGGTCACCGAAAAAACGATTACCGGCCTGATAAAACCCGACGAACCGTCTGATTCTCCCCAACACTTCATGACTATTCCTCTGTGGGATGAACATCTCGCAGAGACGCTTGCCGAACACGATGTCGATTATGTCGTTAGAAGCGGAGAAAGTTGGCTTGGCAATATACTATTCAATTGGATCATTCCGATGCTGATCTTAGTCGCGATTTGGTCCTGGCTGTTTCGGCGCATGGCCGGCGGTGGACCGGCCGGACGCGGCTTTTTGAATATCGGTAATAAAATCAAGATACATCCGGAAACGCAACCGAAAATTACGTTCGACGATGTTGCCGGTAGCGAGAGTGCGAAGCAGGAACTGAAGGAGTCGATCGAATTTCTTAAAGCCCCGGAAAAAATTCAAAAACTCGGCGGCCGTATGCCGAAAGGCGCATTGTTGGTCGGCCCACCCGGTACCGGGAAAACCTTGCTGGCGCGAGCGGTGTCGGGCGAAGCCGGCGTGCCGTTTTTCAACATTAGCGGTTCGGAATTTATCGAACTGTTCGTCGGCGTCGGTGCCGCACGAGTTCGCGATTTATTCGAACAGGCTCGCCAAAAAGCCCCTTGTATTATCTTTATCGACGAACTCGATGCGATCGGCCGCTCGCGCGGCGGGCCGATGGTGATGGGCGGCCATGACGAACGGGAGCAAACGCTCAATCAATTGCTGACCGAAATGGACGGTTTCGATCCTTCATCGGGGGTGGTCGTATTGGCCGCGACCAATCGTCCGGAAATTCTCGACAAAGCCTTGCTGCGCGCCGGGCGCTTCGACCGGCAGATTATTGTCGACAAACCGGACCTCGAAGACCGTGTCAAAATTCTCAAACTGCATACCGCGAAAATGCAGCTTGCTTCCGACGTCGATTTGACCGTCGTCGGCAAACGCACGCCGGGATTGGTCGGCGCCGATTTGTCGAATATCGCGAACGAAGCCGCGATTCTAGCGGCGCGCGTCAATCATGATAATGTTGGCATGGAAGACTTCGAAGCGGCGATCGACCGTATTTTGGCCGGTCCCGAGAAAAAATCGCGTGCGCTGGGACCCGAGGAAAAACGCCGCGTTGCTTACCACGAGGCAGGCCATGCATTGGTCGCGAAGCATGTACCCACCGGTCAGCCGATTCACAAGGTGTCGATCATTCCGCGCGGCGTTTCGGCTTTGGGTTTTACGTTGCAACTTCCGGTCGAGGAAAAATTTCTATCCACCGATGCCGAACTTAAAGATCAAATTGCGATTTTGATGGGCGGGCGCATGGCGGAAGCTATCGCATTGGGCAATGTGTCGACCGGCGCGCAAAACGACTTGGAAAAAGCCAGTGAAATTGCTCGGGCCATGGTGTGTTATTTGGGCATGAGCGCCAAACTCGGTGCGTTGACTTACGGCAAGCGTCAACAACTGCAATTTCTCGAAACCGAAGGGACCGAATATCGCAATTACAGCGAGGAAACCGCTAAGCTGATCGATGCCGAAGTCAAGGCGCTGGTCGATGAGGGAATCGAGCGCGCAATGGATATTTTGACTGCTAAACGGCACATTTTGGATCAGCTTGCCGAAATTCTTCAGGAAAAAGAAGTGATCCACGGAGAGGATATCGATGCACTTTTGGGTTAAGGAGAGTCAAAGCGGAAATAGGCAAGGCCAAAAGACATTTATCGGCGAAAAATACTGCTCTCCCATGAGGGAGTTCAGGGCGTACTGACTTGGAGTATCGGTGAGACGAACGTAACCTCGATCTCATTAATAAGGGATGGTATTGGAGTGGACTTCTATGGCAAGAACAACAATAACAATTCTAACTTTTGGGGAGTTTTACTATGAGTATTTTAAGTGAGTTCAAGGAATTTGCGGTTAAGGGAAACGTAATCGACATGGCGGTCGGTATTATTATCGGAGCTGCATTCGGTAAAATCGTTTCCTCATTTGTCGGTGACATTATCATGCCTCCAATCGGCGTTTTGATCGGGGGAGTAGATTTTTCCGATCTGGCTATTGTGCTAAAGGAAGCCACGGAAGGTGCAGAAGCCGTCACATTAAGTTACGGTAAATTCATTCAAGCATTAATCGACTTTACTATCGTCGCTTTTGCAATTTTCATTGCAGTCAAATTTATTAACAGGCTTAAGAAGCAAGAGGCGGCAGCGCCGGAAGTTGAGCCGGAGCCTTCCAAGGAAGAACAACTATTAACCGAGATTAGGGATCTGCTTAAAGAGAAAAAATAAAAACTCATAAATCTTACTGATTAGTAAGCTTCTTCAGCTAAAGCTCAAAGATCAGCATATCCATAGCAGGACGGGGTTCGCAAGCCATGCGCGTCAAGCTAAAACGGCCAACCCACATCACGCTCTTTCCCAAGCTCCAGCTTGGGAAAGCCCCCCCCGGAAGCTCCCCCTTCGACAAGGCTCTCCTGAGCGCAGCCGAAGGGCTCAGGGCAAGAGCTTCCTGAGACCGACACAACCTTCGCACATTCTCAATCACCCCCGGCTCGCTTGTTCAATCTTTCTTGATTGTCGGGAAGCTAGAGCTTCCTGAACAGGTTACCCAAGCCGGAGCTTGGGTAACAGCATATTTTAGTTTTTGCGACTACGACTGGCCCCTGCTCGGACACTTGGCTTCGGTAAGCTGAAGCATCTTGCTAATCAGGTGGCGGAATGACGGAGTTTCCTTAACTTAATGGCAGTAAGCTTTTCCATCGGCTACCCACAAGGCATTGAAAACATAGTGCAAATAAAAGTTTTGGCGCTAAGATGTACCCAGCCTTGGTTGTAACGGCTGGGTTAATTATGCTTTGGCAGATAAAAAAGGCAGTTATGTCTGTCGGGAAATGACGGCCAGAAGCGCAGAAGGAACTCTCAAACTAAACAAAGAATGAGCTAAATCTCTTTTATTGCGTAATAAGAAACAATCTATCAATTATTATGTCTATTGTTAACACAAAGGTAACTAGGTATAGTTGTCCTCAATCCCACTAATTCATACCTTTTCACTAGGATATTGCGAAATGACTGATTTTCAGAAAGATGTCGCGCTCGGTTTGATGTTTATTATCGGAATTTTCGGATTCATTTCCGGAGCTTTTATCGTTTCAGCAATGACATTTGCCTCGGCCGCGATGTTTAGCATCATGTTTTCCAATCGCCGTATTCGCGATTAATTCTCTCCCCTCGTTACCTTTTTTACCTCGTGTGTTGTTTTGCCGGAGCTTTACGCTCCGGCTTTTTTTTGTTCTGCGAATTCTCGCAAATAAATAAAGCGCCTAAATTTAATCTATTACTCCCTTTATACTCAAAAATTAGTTAACTTTATGAAGGTATGGGTGTGGCTAGCGAGGATGTCGGCAGCAGGGCAGATTTTTGCTCCTGCAAAATCTGCATTCACGCCATCCCTAGCGTTCGATTGCTGCCGTCAAGCCTCCATGGATGGGTTTACCAAGCACCTAAATTCCATAGTCAATTGGCTATGGTTAACTATCTGAGATAATTTAGGTGCTGGGTGAACGGCGGTCCTCGATAGACACATCCCATACCTTTTATTCTTAGACGGTTTTTCGACCAAAAGGGAGTATGGTTAAACTTCGAGCGAATGTGGCCTCGCAAAGTATATTATTATCCGCGATATTTTATCGTTAGAATAAGTTACGTAATTTTGCTACGGAGCCACAATCATGTCGGGATTTTTCGCTACCATCAATCGTTTGAAATATATTCAACGTTGGGGACTTAAGCGTAATTCGATCAATGAAAACGTCAAGGAACATTCATTCGATGTTTGCGTGATAGCACATTTATTATGCACCATCAAAAACGAGCTATTCGGCGGGGCGATCGACCCCGGCGAGGTCGTCTTGGCCGCGCTTTATCATGACGCGCACGAAAGTATTACCGGAGATTTGCCGACGCCGATCAAAAAATTCAATTCCGGAATATTAAATCATTATAAGGACATCGAGTCGGTCGCCTCGCAGGCCTTAGTCGATACCTTGCCCGATGCGTTAAAAGACGATCTGTATAACTATGTCACCGAGTCCTGCGAGGAGTCGATTTCCGAATTGGTCAAGGCTGCCGATACGATCAGCGCCTATGTCAAATGCGTCGAAGAGACTCGGGCCGGCAATTTCGAGTTTAAAGACGCTATGGACGACATTGAAATACGACTCAACAAGATCGATTTACCGGAGGTCGATTATTTTCGGGAGCACTTTCTGCCGGCCGTACATTTAACGGTGGATCAGCTATATCAAGGAGAATAATGTCGGTTAGCGGTTAGCGGTTAGCGGTTAGCGGTTAGCGGTTAGAAGGTGGCGGTCGCTACAAAACTCATAGCTCCAGGAAGTTATTTTTCACGAAATCCTAAATTAAGCAGTCCATGGTTCGACAGGTTCATAACGAACGGCTTAGCTTAAGGCTATGTTCTCGTTAATAGTTGATACTTTTGAATTTAAAGCCAACATGAAACCCAAGGATACAACTCTGAATAACTTTCCTTTTTTCAATATCGCGCTAATGGTTGAAAGGAGGGTACGGTTGCTCGATTGACAGGTGTCGGCGGCAGGGAAAGCCGCCGTCAAGCCTACATGGACGTATTTACGGCGTCCTGTCAAGCGAGTAATCGTACCCTCTTCCACGCTCAGTGTATTGGAAAACAATCATTGACTAGTTCCAAAATGGTTTATTTAGTAGGAAGGAGAACTGTTTCAACTGCTAACGCGAACATAGCCTAGTTTAATAACAGTAAGGTAGCGGCAATTCTATGTTTGCCCAAGCGTTTCGATCAATCGCCAGAACTCGGCTTGCTGTCTAATTCCCAACACTTTTTGTGCGGCCTGCACGCCGGATACACTTACGCCGTATACGCCGCCGCCAGGCGAAGTCCAATGGCCGGCGAAATACAGTCCCGGCAGCGGCGATTGATTGGGTAGGCGCGCGGGGCCGACTTGGCTCGGCGAAACGTCCCAGCCGTAAGCCGCGCCCTGAAAATTTTGCGTGTAGCGGCGCATCGTCGCCGGAGACCCGCCTTCGATAAACAAGACATGATCCTCGAGCCCGGCGATATACTTTCCAGCCAGTTTTAGCATCGCATCCATATAGCCCGGTTTGGCCTGTTGCCAAGAGTCCGTTGCTTGATAAGGCAGCAAGGTCGTTAGCATCAAAAGATGCTGACCTGGCGGGGCCAGATTCGGGTCGACCAGCGTGGGAGCGGTGATACTGAGCCAAGTAATCTCGCCGTTGCAGGTCGCGGCAAAATTCTTCTCATGATCGAAGTCTTGGAAACAAAACGACTCGTGAGCCAATTTCTGCGCGATGAGATCGATATCGGTCGCGATATAGACCGCGAAAATCGACAAAGAATGCTGCATTTTTTTGATGCGTTGAATATAGCGTGTCGGAAAATGCTGTTCGCCGATCATCTCGCAAACCGTATGCCGGATGTCGGCATTGGCGATCACGACCGGCGCGGCAAACTTTTCGTTTTTTACCTCGACACCGGCAGTCCTTCCGTTTTCGATCAGAATTTTATCGACCGGCGATTTGAAGCGGATCTCGCCACCGTGCTGTGCGAGACCGTCGACCAGCGTATCTGCCAAATGCTGGAAACCGCCCTTGCAGTAATAAGCGCCGTCGACCATATAGCCAATCAACATCGTCGACCAATAGACAAATGAGACTTCCGAAGGCGGCAGGCCAAGATAAGGCCAATTGCTTGCGAAGAGCCCCAGTAATTTCGGGTTGGCGATGAACTTCCGCGCCACTTCGGCCAGGGTTGCTTTGCGGTATTTGCATAAGGCTGGCAGCAAGCGTTGTGCCTCGGCTAGGTTCGTTCCGGCTATGATCTCATCGGCGACGGTAATTTCTTCGGCCACCTGCAGACATAAACGGGTCAAGTCGCGCAAACCCTGCTGCTCTTCCGGAAACAGCCGTCCCAACCGTTCACAAAACGCCTCGACCGACTGCGGCAAAGCGGTGTCCAAATCCGGATAACGGGCATGGCTGAATGGGTCTATGTTGATGAATTCGATACTATGTTCGACATCGAGCGCCTGTAACACCTTGTAGATGATTTGTCCGCCCCGGTAACCGTCAGGGCCGCAGCCGCTGATCAAATGCACGCCGGAATCGAAACGGTATTTTTTGCGCCTGAATCCGTGCGCATAACCACCCGGCCGGTCATGGCTTTCGAGTACCAACACCGACTTGCCGGATTTCGCGAGCAAGCCGGCCGCAGTCAAGCCTCCGATGCCGCTACCGATCACAATGACATCATAGTCCTTCACGATACGTTAAGTCCCAATTTTTCCAACAATACCGGCGGCGATTCGTAGCACATTTCGCCGCCGGAGATCTCGACCGCGACTTGGTAGGTATAGCCGCGCGTCAAGCGCGCGCCGGTTTGTTTGTCGAGAATCAGATAATTGATTTTCATGCGGTTTTCCCATTCGGTCAATTCAGCATGCACGATGATTTTTTGACCGAACTTCGCTGGTTTCGCATAGCGGACGCGCACATCGACGACCGGCCAGGCATAGCCGGATTCGCGCATTTGCATATAGCCGTAATCGATCTTATCGAGCAGTGCGCAACGGGCGATTTCGAAATATTTTAGATAATGGCCGTGCCAGACAATTTCCATCAGGTCGACATCGAAAAATGGCACCTCGATTTCGACTTCACAGGAGACGATGGCCTTAGTCATACAGAACCCAATGCCGGTCGCGGATCAATTGCAGACAGAGGCGCAATTCCCGTTCCAATGCTCGGTCGGCTTCGAGAAAACCGATCTCGGCCCTCACTTGTTGCAGCGTATGCTTGAGACCGGCGCTCAAACCCGACCGTCCCCCGCGCAATTCAACGCCCTGGATGACGGCGATCAAAACGGCCGCCGCGACCTGCTCGGTCAATTCGATGATGCGCACGCAGTCTCTCGCGGCAATCGTGCCCATGCTGACTTTGTCTTGATTGTGGCATTCGGTCGAACGCGAAAACACGCTGGCCGGCATCGTCAATTTAAGCGCTTCGGCGGTCCAGGCCGACACGGCGATTTGTACGGCTTTGAAACCGTGATTCAGCATCGCCTCGTCGCCTCTCGCGCCGGACAGATTGGCCGGCAAGCCGTGATTGAACTTGGTGTCCATCAATTGCGCCATCTGCCGGTCCATCAGGTCGGCCAGATTCGCGACCGCCGTTTTCAAGCTGTCCATCGCGAACGCGATATGACCGCCGTAAAAATGTCCGCCGTGCAAGACATGCTCGCCTTCGGCGTCGATAATTGGGTTGTCGTTCGCGCTGTTCAATTCGTTTTCGATAAATTGCCGTAGCCACGGCAGCGCGTCTTCCAAGACGCCGATCACATGCGGCGCGCAGCGTAGCGAATAGCGGTCCTGCAGGCGCGTATCGTTGCGCGGCGTCTGTTCGGTGACATGCAAGTCGCCTCGAATACGCGCCGCGACCTTGATTTGCCCGGCATGCGGCTTGACCGAGAATAATTTTTCGTCGAAATGATAGGCGTTGCCGTTCAGCGCGACCGACGCCAGCGCGGTGATGCGTGTGCACAATTGCGACAAATAGGCCGCGCGTTGATAGGCCAGGCAGGCCAACGCCGTCATCGCCGCCGTACCGTTCATGATCGCGAGGCCTTCCTTCGGTTTCAGCGTCAACGGAGCGATGCCCAATGTTGCCAGCACTTTCGCGGCTTCCTGCTTCTCGCCGCGAAAGATTACTTCGCGCTCACCGGCCAGAACCGCCGCTAGATAAGACAACGGCGTCAAGTCGCCGCTGGCACCGACCGAGCCTTCCTGCGGAATCAACGGCAGCACATCATGTTTCAGTAATTCGGCTATCTGTTGCAGCAAGCGGTAACGCACGCCGGAAAAACCCCGTGCAAGGCTGTTCAAACGCACCGCCATGATCGCGCGGGTTTGTTGTTCGTCGAAATGCGCGCCGAGGCCGCAACCGTGGAAGGTATAAAGATGGCGCGACAAGTCGCCGGCCTTGTCCAGCGGGATCGACACGGTGCAGGAATCGCCGTAACCGGTCGTGACGCCGTAGACGAAGCCTTCCTCGCGCAGCAACGTTTCGATGAATTCAGCGCCTTTGTCGATGCGCGCGACGAAGGCCGGCGCATCGCTCAATTCGAGTCGATGCGAGCGGTCCGCAACCGCGACAATATCTTCGATCGTCAAGTCTTGTCCGTCGACGATTACGATTCGTTTAGTCATTAGCGGCTAGCAAAAAGATCAATTAAATCGATTGATAAGTCAGGAAATAGATAAGATGATGCCGACTTATCGGCAAACATGGCTTTAAGCCGATACTGCCCTTCAGCATCGAGAACAAACTGATGAATCGCTTGTTGTTCAGGGTAAACCAACCAATATTCTTGTACGCCACATTCTTGATAAAGCTGATATTTGATTTGCATCTCCCGCTTGGAATTGCCTGGAGAGAGAATTTCGATAATCCAATCCGGCGCGCCGTTGCAACCTTGTTTATCCAAGATTTCAGGATTACAAATGACGCATAAATCCGGTTGTACGACGGTAAAAATTTCCTGACTACTCAGCACGGATTGTTTTCTATCGTATAAACGCACATCGAAAGGTGCCGGAAAAATTTCGCATCGCTTATTTTTCAAATGGAGGTCGATGCCGACCAGTAGTTTTCTTTCGATACGTTGATGCAGGACATTCGGTGCGGGCGACATCATCATGACTTTGCCTTTGATCAATTCGACGGTTTCTTTGATTTGCCAGGTCAAATAATCGGCATAGCTATAGGTTTGCTTAGTGTCGAGTTGCGACAAATCGGTGATTTTAGGCATGATGATTACCTTCTCTTGATTTTAGCCAGGGTTGTCGAGGGGCTAAGCAAGGGAGCATCCTATCACATCGCCCCTTAATCATTTCCATTCTGCCAAAAATCGTAAAAATTGAACCACTGCAGCGGTTCCAGCAGACAATAGTGCTGCAAGCGGTCGGCATAGTCCTGAGCATAACGCCTGGCACGCTCTTCGCGAAGTTTTCTCGGTAGATTCAGGCCGTCGCTGAAATGATCGAAATAAATCGCTTGCTTGCCCTGACGCTTCAAGCAAAACAAGGTATAGACCGGACATTTCAGCAGCGAAGCCAAGATGTATGGCCCTTGCGGAAACTTTGCTATTGCGCTCAGAAAGCGCGCATTGATTACACGCCCTTGCCCTGTGACCGGAATTCTGTCGGCGGCGATCACGACCAGTTCGCCGGCTTCGATTTTGTCTTGCAGCAGCATTGCGGTCGCGGCGTTCATTTCGGTGACTTGAATCAGATTCATGCGCCCGGATTCGGCATAACGGTTTAACAGCGCATTGAATTTTTCGGCATGCTTGGTATGCACCAAGACATTAACAGTGACGTTTTTGCGCAGCTTGGCGATGACCCGGCACACTTCCATATTGCCCAGGTGTGAACCCAGGATCAAAACTCCCTGGCCTTGTTCGAGATGGCTGACGATGGCGTTTCGGCCATGGTATTCGACATCGTTCAACGAGATCGCGCCGCTCCAGGCAGCCAGTTTATCGATGATCGCATTCGCGAAAGCGATGAAATGCAGATAACTGCCGTAGCGTCCGCCTCGTATCGTGTCCGCGGGCAAAAAAGCCGACACGCGGCGCAAATAATCGATACTGGCAGCACGCGCCTTACCGTTGAGCAGCCAGTAATAACTGACCACCGGATACAAAAACACTTGCAGCACCTTGCGTCCGAATAACAGATAGACCTTGAGCAGCAACTGCATGCCCCAGATGACGCCGCGTTCCTCCATGTTGGCCCAATGTTTCATCTCCAATGCCTCATCCATAAGCGCGGCAGGCGTATCAGCATGCCGAAGAACAATTGCGCATGCTTTTTCGAAATCAATAGGTTATCGCGCAGCATGTCGAAATGCGAAACGCCGTCCAGCGGGTAGCGCACTTCGGTTTCGACATTGAGTACATCGATGCCTTGCCAGTAGAGACGCACGGCGATTTCGATGTCGAAGTCCATGCGCAGGCCCATTCGGGTCGATTTCAGCAAGGGATCGACCGCCGCGAGCGGATAGCAGCGAAAACCGCACATGCCGTCGGCGATCGAAAGCGACAGCGTATTGATCCAAATCCACAGGTTCGTGAATTGACGACCGTACAAGCGGCCCTTAGGCACGGTGTCATCGAAACGAGGCTTGCCGAGAATCAGCCGGTTTGGGTGTCGTTCGGCTACCTTCAGCAGACGATCGATGTCCTCGAGCCGGTGCTGTCCGTCGGCATCGATTTGTAGCGCATGGCTGAAGCCATCGGCTATCGCCAAGCGCAAACCGTCGATGACCGCCGCGCCTTTGCCGCCGTTTTCTGGGCGTTCGTATAACACGATCCAATCCTGCTCACGTTCCGCCAATCGCTTCAACACCGAAGTGCAGGACGGCGTGCTGCCGTCGTTGATCAGATAGCAAGGCAGGTCGTAGGGTTTTAATTGCTCGACGACCGTGCCGACCGCGTCTTCGTGATTGTAAACCGGGATAATGACGCAAACCTTCATGAGCGTGCTCCGTACACCATCCGTCCGGAACTATGCGATTCGCTGACCGAACTCAGATCGAAATAGAGCTTACAGGTCTCGTCTCGCCATTCCAGCGTCATCTTGATCAAGGCATCCGGTAGGATGATTTTTTTAAATTTGACCGCTTCCATTGTCAGAAAAGGCTGCTCGATCGAAAAAAACAACTTGCCGTAATGCTCGGCCCAAGCCAATTGCGTCACGCCTGGTAGAATCGGCATGCCCGGAAAATGACCGTCGAAATAGACCAGTTCGGGCTGAATGCGAAATTCCAGTTCGGCGCTGTTGGTGGCGATCTGGCAGTATAGCAATTGCGGATATTTGGCCGAGTCCAACGCGAACAATTGCCGAAGCAAGGCATGATCGATTTTACCCTGTCGGGTTATCGGCAAGCTGTCGAAGAATAGCCATTTACGCGGCAATACCACCGATTCGAAGGCTCGTTGCAATTGCCGCCGCAATGACTTGAATACGGCCGCACGGCCTTGCCGGCGTAGCGCATCCAAGCCGCTTTCGGTCAACACGATAGCGGTCGCCACACGGTCCCGCCGGTTGCTGAGCAGCAAACAGTGCGCCTGCTCGACCCAATCGGATTGAGTCAAGGCGTTTTCCAATGCGTCCAACGACAAACGTTTTTCCTCCACCTTGACGATGCGGTCGAGCCGGCCCATCAGGCTAAAGCGTCCGTCGCCGTGCAGTTCGATCCGGTCATCCATCGGATAGGCACTTGCATCGGGCAAATACGGCGATGTCAACAAACAGCGTCCATCCTCGCCCCGACTGAGTCCGATACCGGCAAAGGGCGTCCATCGCGTATCTTGAGCGGAGCAGCGCCACGCAATCCCGCCGGTTTCGGAACTGCCGTAGACTTCGATGACCCGCTGCCCGCAAAGCCGCTCGATTTGCGCTGCGGCCTCGGGCGGAAGCGGCCCGCCCGAACTGAAAATGGCGCTGAACCCGGCTAATTGATCCCATTCAGTCAATTCATCGAGCCTTTTCAATTGCGCGGGGCTCGCGACCCAATAGGCGGGTTGGCCGGCCAAGGCTTTCAACATCGGCTCTGGACTCAAAAATAGCTGGCTGTGAAAACAGCGCCCCGACGCCAGCGGCCATAACAATCTGAACAACAATCCGTAAATATGCTGATGACTGACGGTCGCGGCCGCCGCCGACTCTCCCAACAATAGGCCCCACTGGGCTTCCAGGGCATCGACCTCGCGTTGCAATTGCGGCAAGGTCTTGACGATGGCCTTAGGTCTGCCGTTCGAACCGGAGGTAAAAAGCGTCAATTGCGTATCGGCCGGGCTCAGAGCATGCAATTCGATGTTTACTTCGGCAGGGCTGGCCAATGGCGATTCGCGCCCTTGCCAGGCACCGATCAATGCGCAGCCTTGCCCGGCCAGTTCATCGGCGGTCGCCGGACAGTTATTGCCGGCAATGACGACTATTTTGCCGGCATGCCACAAGGCAAAGAGCAGCACCGCGAACAGGTAGGCGTCTTCATGATACAGGGCATAGCAAGGCGGTGTTTGATGCTGTAATGCTGAGACCGCGGCAGCGACATCGGCGCAGAAGCGTTGCCGGTCCAACAGTTGTCCTGCATGCGCGGCAACCGTCCGTTCGGGATGCGCGGGTAATGCGCAGCGGCTCAGCGGAATCGGTTCAACGCGCATGATCCTGCGTCCTGATTCGCACCCAATATTCGATCGCCATCAATAACCCCATCAACACATAAGCCAGCAGGCCATTATACAGGCTCCAGCAGGCAAAACTGCACCACAGCGCGGTCGCGGCGGCAATCAATCCGTTCAGTAAAAAAAACACGCACCAGATCTGGGTGACCCTTCTGGTGTAAAGCACGCCTTGAGGGGGCAAATCGGGATGTTGAAGACGCGCCAGCCGTTCGATCACCGGCGGCGGAAAATACAGGCTCGACGCAAACACCAGTAGCAAGCCCTGATTCACCAAAGCAGGATAAAAACGCAGCGTGATCTCGTTATTATTCCAGACGGCCAGGCCGCAAAACAGTAGCGCGGCGATGATCAAGCCTTGATTGGCCGCGCCGGTAGTCCGTCCGCAAACCAGGCGCACGAGCAACAGCGTGGCCAAGGACATGGCAATCTGCCAGGGCTGCACCGATTGAATGCCGAAATAAACGGCCAGCGGATATAACAGCATCAAGACACCGATGACGCCGTTAAGCCATTTGCGCATTAGATATGGATCAGTTTATCGACGGCTTCGACGACATCGCCTACGGTGCGTGCGTTCTTGAAATCTTCCGGTTTCACGGCCTTGCCGGTCAATTCCTTGAGTTTGACAATCATGTCGACCGCGTCGATGCTGTCGAAATCGAGGTCTTCATAAAGACGGGCTTCCGGCGTCACGTCTTCCGCGTCTATCTCGAACATCTCCTGCATGATGTCCCTGATCATTTGCAGAATGTCATCGCGATTGTTCATGCTGCCCTCTGCTCGGAATCAATAAATTCAGCCAGCGCGGCGACCGACGCGAAAATATTAACCACGTCGTCTTTTTCCGAATCGATCCGGATATTATATTTTTTTCTAATCGCGAGGCCCAGTTCCAGGGCATCTATCGAGTCCAGCCCCAAGCCGTCGTTAAACAAAGCTTCGTGACTATCGATATCATCCACGCCGATATCCTCCAAATCGAGTGACTCGATAATCAATTTTTTTAATTCATTTTCCAAACTGCTCATACATTTCTCTAAAAATTATATCAATAGCGGTTGCCGCCAAAATCGAGGATAACGTCAGTCGTAACGTTTTTCCCAACTCCAACTCCGGCGCGGCATGCAGAAGGTCAGTCGAGTCTGCGGCTCGGTCAAAAAGCGAATAAAGGCCGGCAATTGTACCGGTTGTTCGCCGTCGTTTCCGATTAATGCTGAAGAAAATAGTGTCAACGCTTGTCCTGTGCCGCTTTTTGCAATCATCAATGCTAGCGCACAGCTCGAATCCGAAGACAATCGATAAGGAGAAGACGGATAAAAGGCGGGCAAGGGTTCATCGTAAAACACCAACAACACCCGTTCCGCGCCTTCTTGAAGTAAGCCTAATCCTTCAATAAATGCGGGCGCCATGCCTTCCTCGCCGGGAGCGAGCACGGTACATTGCAGCTTGTTTTTCCAGGCCATCGAAAACAAACCGGCAATGGCATTGTGGACCGACAGGCTAAACCCGGTCGGCGAGATTTCCTCGCCGACCTCGAGCATTTCCATCATCGACAAGGATTTAGCCAATTCGCCGTGAGCGGAACTGAATACCGCAGGCACCATGCCGTCTTCGTCAAGGCACTGAGCAACGGTACAGAATACGGTCTTAGCCAGCGGTGTCAAGCGCCTTTTCAGCATGGGGGATATGTCGGAAAGCCATTGGGCGGCGCTATCTTGCTCAGGCGACAAAGGTGGCCAGACAGCCCATTTATTTATGATGAAATCCAATTGCATGCGTGTCGTTAATGGTATAACTTTCGTACATCAAATTTCGGCAGTGCCTGAGGAGGCACCGGGTGTTCGGCCCCTCACCTAACGCTAGGTGAGGGGCCAGCATGGAGCTGGCTAGAGCCTACAGGGATGTATTCACCCAGCACCTAAATTAGCCATAATATTAAATCATTACCAATGACCTATGGAATTTAGGTGCTGGGTTCACGGCGTCCTTTGACGGACACCCCGGTGCCGAATTTTGATCTACGATGAGTATAACTAATCCGAAAATGTAGTTGTGAGAAAGATTAAGTGTAGATTTTACAGACTTAAGTTTGGCGGAATGCGTCTTTTTCGAGCGCGTTTTGGTCTATTCGATATTTTGAATTTGTTCGCGCATTTGTTCAATCAAGACTTTCAAGTCTATCGCAATGCCGGTCATTACCTTGTCGGCAGACTTAGAGCCTAAGGTATTGGCTTCGCGGTTCATTTCCTGCATTAGAAAATCCATTCTGCGGCCGACTGGCTCTGAGTCTTTGAGGGTACGTCTTACTTCGTTGACATGCGTTTCGAGACGATCTAACTCTTCTTCGACATCCAGTTTTTGGGTCAAAAAAACTAATTCCTGTTCCAGTCGGTCGAAATCGGGTTCGATTACTAAATCGTGAATTCGGAGCTTCAGTTTTTCCCGCAGATGAACCAAAACTTCGGGCATTCTGCTACGCGCTGCAACGACTAATTCGCTCATCTTTCGGCAGCGTTCATCGATAAGGCTTGCTAATTGCTCGCCTTCCCGATTTCTGACCTCGATCATTTGTTCGAGCGTGCGCTCGATTAAAGCAGTAATACCCTGACCAAGAATGGCATTGTCTGTGCCGATTTCCTGTTGAATACCCGGGTAAGTCAAAATATCGAGAGCCGAAAATGTTCGGGGCTCGGGCATAAGCGATTCGATAGTGCGGGCTGCGTTCAAAAGTGCCTCAACCGCCTGTAGATCTATGTTAAAGTTTTGCGGAAGCTTTTTATAATTTAATGCGCATTCGACTTTGCCGCGTTTGATTTTTGCGGCAATGGCGCTACGTATCGGCGCTTCGGCAAAGCGGAAGCGCTCGGGTAATTTGACAGTGATGTCGCAATAACGATGATTAACCGATCGCAGTTCGCAAAGAACGGTTAAATTTTCGATGACTGCTTCATCTCCGGCAAATGCCGTCATACTTCTGATCATTTTTCACCTATAATTGTCGTGTTTTTTCACGAATTAACCCAATGACGCGACTCAGTGGCTGAATACTACGATCCGGATAACTATCCTAAACAATGGAATTATCTCCAATCCGGCACCATTATAGACGACTATATGATCGAGCGTGAATTGGCGCGCGGCGGATTTAGTTCCGTTTACTTGGCCCGCAGGCGATTAGATCAGGTTCAAGTCGCGATCAAGGAGTATCTGCCTAGAAAATTAGCCCATAGAACGTGGAATAATCAAGTCGTGGCTAACAGCGAGGAAACCAAAGCTTTGTTCAAGCGAGGTAGAGCGCTATTTTTCGAAGAAGCGATGGTGTTGGCGAAGTTAAAACACCCGAATATTGTTGAAGTCATCAATTTTTTTCAAGAAAATTCGACAGTGTACATGGTGATGACTTACGACTACGGGCTTACCTTGGAAAAAATTCTGCAAAAAAGATTACTGGAGATGAGCGAGGAGTTTTTAGTACAAGTATTCGTTTCATTATTAGATGGCGTCGGGTTTATTCATCAACATAATCTCGTTCATCTGGACATCAAGCCGGCCAATATTTTGATTCGCCCGGGAAACGATCCTGTATTGCTGGATTTCGGCGCGATTCAGACTTTTCCTAATCCGGCTCGACATAAACAAAGCAAAGTACTGACCAACGGGTTTTCGCCGGTCGAACAATATTTAAGCAATAAACCGCTAGGGCCTTGGACCGATCTTTATGCGATCGGCGCGAGCATGCGGGCCTGCCTCGACTATAAAGCGCCTCCTCAAGCAACCGAGCGAGCTCAGAATGACTCGCTGATCCCTGCGGTGAAGGCTCACAAAAAAAAATATTCCAAAAAACTGTTGGCGGTTATCGATTGGGCGATGGCGGTTAAGCCGTCCGATCGTCCGCAATCTGTGGCCGATTATCTAAAAGAGTTGACTGCTAATTGAATGCTCAAAAGCCCTCTTTAAATGAAAGCTTTCGGTTATACTGTCGCGTTATTTAATCATGAGTAGCACTATGAGACCAAGCGGACGTAATCCTGATCAATTGAGAGACATTAAATTTACCTGCGGATACACCAAGCATGCGGAAGGTTCCGTGCTGGTAGAATTTGGCGACACGCGTGTGATATGCACGGCCAGTGTCGAAACTAACGTGCCGCGATTTCTCAAAGGTAAGGGCGAAGGCTGGATTACCGCCGAATACGGGATGTTGCCCCGCTCCACACACGACCGAATGGGGCGTGAAGCGAGTCGCGGCAAACAAGGCGGGCGCACTCAGGAAATTCAACGCTTGATCGGTCGATCGCTAAGAGCCGCGGTCGATATGAAAGCGCTGGGTGAAAATACCATCACGATCGATTGCGACGTGCTGCAAGCCGATGGCGGAACACGAACGGCATCGATTACCGGCGGTTTCGTTGCCTTGTCATTGGCGGTGCAGAAAATGCTCGCTAAAAAGCAAATCAAGAAAAATCCGCTGCACGGACAAGTCGCATCGGTTTCAGTCGGCATTTTCAAAGGCGTTCCGGTTTTGGACTTGGATTATGCCGAAGACAGCAATGCCGAGACCGATATGAATGTCGTCATGAATGACGCTTCGGCATTCATTGAAGTACAAGGTACTGCCGAAGGCCACGCGTTTCGTAAGGACGAGCTCGATGCGATGCTGAGCTTGGCCGAGCATGGCATCAAACAATTGTTGGAAAAACAAGCCGAAGCTCTGGAAAACTTTTAAATGTTATCGAATCCTTCCCAGCCGGTCGTTCTGGCCAGCGGTAATCCCGGTAAGATCCGGGAAATCCAAGCTATTTTGGCCGGTCATCCGATTGTGCCTCAGTCGCAGTTCCAAATCGCGGAAGCCGATGAAACCGGCAAGACCTTCGTCGAAAACGCGCTATTGAAAGCCCGTAATGCGGCATTCCATTCGGGACTGCCTGCAATCGCCGATGATTCCGGGTTGGCGGTGGATTATTTGCACGGCGCCCCGGGAGTGATCTCGGCGCGTTATGCGGGTTCGGATGCCAGCGATCAAGATAATGTCGATAAGTTGTTGAAGGAATTGTCCGGAGTGCCGTTCGAACAGCGCACTGCGCGTTTCATCTGCGTGATCGTGTTCATCGAGCATGCCCAGGATCCCTGTCCCGTGATCGCACAAGGGACTTGGGAAGGTCGGATTTTGGATGAACCGGTCGGTGACAACGGCTTTGGTTACGACCCTGTATTTTGGGTGCCCGAGTACGAATGTGCATCGGCGCAGTTGGCGCCTGAAGTCAAAAATGCGATCAGTCATCGGGGCAAGGCGTTAAGCGTTTTGGCCTCGGCTCTTTAAAGTCGAGCGCTATCCGGCCGGATCGACGACGACAACCTGCGCGAATCCTCCGCCGGGTGTACGGAAGTTAGTCGTCTGGCCTTGATACAATCTTGCGCTGACTAACTGCACTTGACCGTTGTAAACATAATTACGCAAGTCCAATTTAAAACCCATCACTGCGTCATCAACTTCTAAGTGCCTTTCGCTTGGCGCTACCCATTGTTGCGCGACATAATCGCCTTGCAAGATTTCCCCAAATACTCGCCGAGTGAGTTTATCGCCGCGGTAAGCAGCCTTACTGCCGAAGCCTTTGGCCGGTTTGAAAAATAAACGTTTCCGATCAGACCAAAGTTTTTCCCCGTCTTGTTCTCGCACAACGACGGTTTGTGCGATTCCTGATAATAAAATCTCGCGAGTGGCAGCATCTACGCCGATTTCTTCTAAAACCGCAGCGTCGGTCAACACGGCCAAATTGCGTTTGTCAGCATACAATGCGTGATTTCTGGGATAAGGCGTCACGACCACGGCATTGCCTAAGTAGGCATTGCGCAATGCTTGCGAGGCTATTTCTTCCAAACCGAAATCGGTCAGACGGTTATAAACGAGATCGATGTGAAGCTCTCGATATAACAGCTTGCCATTGATGAAGGTCAACTCCGACGGATCGCAAATTACCGCTTCGATACCGTGCCGCTCGAAGAGTTTTTCGAATAGTAAAAACTCCGGATACATATATTGCTCGGCCGGTTGCTCATCGACGATGGCAACCGTTTTTAATGCTTGCTCGCCCCGCTCCTGTCGCCATTCTTCGAGGAACATATCGGTGAAAACTTGCTCGAGCGATTGTTTTAACTCCATCCCGGGTAATTGACCCGGACGCCTGTCGCCTGCTTGCTCGCAACAAGTGACTTGAGCGCGCGCCAGGATCGCATTGACCAGGGCGCCGCCGGCATTCGTATTAATTTCGATTAATTGCGGTCCATTGGGTCCGATATGAAAATCGTAGCCCAAAAAAACGCCCCGGGCTTTCGGCGTAAAAAGGGCGGTTTCAGGCGCATAAGCCAATACCCGCTGTTGATAAGCCGGTAAATCGATGACTTTTTCCAGTGCCGCGATAATTTCCCATTGCCGCCGTAAGCAGGATTCATCGACGAATACGGCCGATTCTGCGAATAAATACGGACGCTCTTCGGTGAGCATGCGGAATAGATTAAGATCGTTAAGAGCCAGCAATTCATCGCGCAGAGCATGACGGTCTAACGACACGCAACGGCATTCGCTATTTAATAATTCGACTTTTTTGGCGCATGCCGGATCGTTACAAGAAGTCATGAGTGCGTTTTGAGACAAATACAGGGAGAGTAGGAAAGGAGGTTAGTTTAACTCAGAAATATCGGAACGTCAGGAACAAAGCATTTCGTTTGTAATGGGCGTTTTCAGCAATTCCCAGTTGGAGAAATTTTTCCGTGTTCAGGGTGCGGGGTATGCCAGTCGAGGAACGCCGTAAACCTATCCATGGGACCTCCCTGCCGCCGACATCCTCGCCAAGCACACTCCGCACCTTTTTTTATTCTCAAACTGGGAATTGCTGGGGCGTTTTAGAAAACTGAACATGCCCTTGCTCTGAGTATATAATGAGTTTTGATCAAGCCAACGCATTAGGAGATGATACGATGAAAATACCTACCCTATTTACCTCGTTGTTTTTATTGGCACTGAATACTTCCTCGGCATTTGCGGCCGATCTCGACCGTGCGCAAATCGAACAACTGCTAAGCACGGCCACAAAAGAGAAACCGGCCGATTTGCGCCGGAAGGACTTACGCGGAGTCGACTTATCCGGCTTGGATTTTCGCCATGCCGATTTATGGGGCGCCGATTTGAGAAAGGCCGATTTTAGCAATAGTAATTTGTCCGGTTTGGTATTGGATTTGACCGTAATGACCGGCATCAATTTATCCGGCGCCGATCTTTCGAATAGCAGCGTGTTCGGTGTCAGTTTAGTCAAGGCCAATTTGAGCAAGGCTAATCTAAGAGGCAGTCGTTTTATTGCCGTGATGGACGGTGCTAATTTAAAGGGCGCCGATCTGAGAGAAGCCAATTGGGGGGCGGATATGAAAAATCAGCCGATGGGTTTGATGCGCGCCAATTTAAAAGGCGCCGATTTAACCGGAGCCAATTTGGCCGGGGCTAATTTGAGTCGGGCCATGTTGCGTTTGGCCAAATTGAACGGTGCCAATCTGCAAAACGCTAATTTAATGGTCGCCGACATGGCCGGTGCAGACCTCACCGGTGCCGATTTGTCGGGTGCCGATCTTTCCCAAGCCAAACTGCTGGATACCGATTTTTCGCAGGCCAACCTTGCCGGCACAAAATTTCATGGCATAAAAGATAAAGGCGAACTTAGAGGTTTAGAAAAGAGTAAAAATTTAGATCAAGCGCTGTTCGATTGATCCAGCTTTGTTAAATAAGGCTGAGTTAACAAACTTCAACAAAACAATATTCCAAAGCGAAAACGCATGAAATTTAAAGGCAGTCCCGCATTCACGCATCAACAAAACGATAAAATAGGTGTTTTGATTACCAATCTTGGTACGCCGAAAGCACCGACCGCGAAGGAATTGCGCGTTTACCTTAAGGAGTTCTTGTCTGACCCGCGGGTCGTCGAGGTTCCTCGATTTATCTGGTGGTTTGTCTTGAATTTCATCATTCTGCGAATTCGGCCCCGGCGTTCGGCAAAATCCTACAAATCGGTATGGACCGAAAAAGGATCGCCGTTGATGTTTCATACCCGGCATCAAGCCGAAGCCTTGCAAAAAAATCTACAGGCGGATTGGGGCGACGATCTGGTGCTCGATTTCGCGATGCGCTATGGCACTCCGTCGATCGCATCGGTATTGGATAGGCTATTGCAACAAGGCGTCCGAAAATTATTGGTGCTACCGCTATACCCGCAATATTCGGCGTCGACGACCGCCTCGACTTTCGATGCCTTGGCGGATCAATTCAAAAAGCGCCGCTGGCTGCCGGAATTGCGCTTCATCACTCACTATCATGATTTCGACCCGTTCATTCAAGCAGCGGCCGAGCATATCCGGCATCATTGGCATGCGCATGGCCGTGCCGATAAATTGATTTTTTCTTATCACGGCATTCCGCTGCGCTACCTACATAACGGCGATCCATATCACTGCGAGTGCTACAAAACGTCTCGATTGATCGCCGAAGCGCTAAAGCTAGCTCCAGACGAATACATGACGACGTTTCAGTCTCGTTTCGGCCGGGAGGAATGGCTTAAGCCTTATACCGACGAGACGCTGAAAGCCTTGCCAGGACAAGGCTACAAGTCGGTACAAATATTTTGTCCGGGATTTGCCGCTGATTGTCTCGAAACGATCGAAGAAATCGGCGTCGAAAACCGTTCTTATTTTTTAAGCAGCGGCGGCGACCGTTATGAATACATCGATGCGCTCAACGCCGAGCCCGGACATATCGACGCGCTAGGTCAATTGATTCGGCAAAACCTGCAAGGCTGGGAAGTCGAAAACGATACAGGGAAGCGTGATCGTTTGGCAAAAGCGTTGGGGGCGAAGGTTTAGGGTCAGTTAGTGGTTAGCAGGGAGCGGAATGGTGTTCGAATCTCGCCTACACTGGGTGTTAGTCTGGAAATGACCTATTTCAGAATCGATTTTGACAACCAAATTGTGGAAGACATAACGGTCCCGGATAATCGGTTTATCAACGTCGGCGAAACAGTACACCAAGGGGTGGAAACCGGTTTTCGTTTGGATTCTAACCAACTATTCGGTACCGATTACAATTATTATTTAACAACGTCTTACACCTATCTCGATGCTTATTTTGCTAGTACCGAAACCAGAGCCGGGATCGTTAAAGATAATCGATTGCCGTATACTCCGGAGCATTTAATCAACGCTAATGTCGGTGTCGAAACGCCTTGGGGTCTAGATATACGTTTTGGTATTCAAAGTGTCAGTCAGCAATATGTCGACATTGAAAATACCCGAGAAGAGGATGCGAGTGGACAAGAAGGCATTATTCCCGGCTATACGGTTTTCAATGTATCGGCTAATTATCAAGTCGTCAAAAACGTCAATGTGTTTATGAACGGTTATAATCTGAGCGACAAAAAATACATAGCCAGCCGTGTCGACGGTATCCATCCGGGTCAGGGTTTCCAAATGATGGGCGGTGTTAAATGGACTTTCTGATCAGCAACTCCCAATTTGAGAATAAAAAAGGGTGCGGCGATTGCTTGGCGAGGATGTCGGCGGCAGGGGCAGATTTTTGCTCCTCGGCAATTGCTCCTGCATTGCCCTAATACACGCCATCCTTGGCGTTTAGCCGCCGCCAAGCCCCATGAATGGGTTTACGGCGTTCCTCGACAGGCATACCCCTCACCCTGAAAACTGAGAATTGCTGCTTTCTGATAGTGATTCTTTAAAGTTGCGGCAGCTAAGATTGGCTGTGTAAGATAAAGACGGTCGAAAAGATCGCCTAACTAATGCCGAAAACATTCCTCGCTCCCACCACTCCAGCGTGGGAATGTATACCGATCTTGCCTCGGCAGCCAAGGTATGGGTTCCCACGGAGGACCGTGGGAACCAGAAATAGGAAATACTTTCATATTTTTGTACCCTTCGGCCGATGCCTCGCCCCGAACTCGAGAGGGCTTGTCGGCATCGGCAATGAGTGCACCTGTTAACTTTTCAATGAGGTCTATCATCATGAGTTATAAAAATAAAAATTTTTATTTGAGCGCCTTACTGGGCTTATTCGGCACGGTCGCTGTCGCTCAAGACAATACGGCCTTCGACGCCTGTCGCAAAGCAGTCGGCGAAGTGACGCAAGACCCGATTGTCAAAATGAAGTTGAAAAACAAAAAAGGCGTCGAGTATTACAAAATCAAAGCAAAATCGGCTGACGGCGCTAAATGGGAGTTTAAATGCGATAAAACCGGCAATATTTTCGAAAAAGAACAAGAATTGCCGAGCGCTGATCATCCGGCTTTTGCTACCTTGAAGAAAATTGATGAAGCGCAGGCTCGAAAAATAGCGCTAGAAGCCTATCCGGGCACGATCAGTGAAGTGGAGTATGAAATCAATACCGACGGTTTTGCGGTCTATGAATTTGAAATAAAAATGGCGGATGGACGCGAAATGGAAGTCGAGGTCGACGCCGGAACCGGTAAAATCATCAAGGCCGAGGAAGATTGATTTTTATATACTTATCGTAGATAAAATTTCGGTCTCGGGGTGCCCGTCAAGGGACGCCGTAAACCCAGCACCTAAATTCCATAGCCTATTGGCCATGATTGATTACATAGATAATTTAGGTGCTGGGTAAATACGTCCATGTAGGCTCTATTCCAGCTCCATGCTGGCAAAGCCTTTGCTAGCGCCATGGATGGCGTGAATGTCTATTTTACAGGAGCAAAAATCGACCGAGCACCCCGAGGCCCCTCCGACACTGCCGAAATTTGAAATGCGAAAGGTATAGATAGCGCCAACGCGCTCCGGGCGGTTAATTAAAAGTAATTCGCGCAGAGGCGCGGAGAAATGATAAAAGACGACTCATGCAGCGAGGCTTTCAATCGGTGATAGCCGCTGTAAAGCGGAAACTATCAACAGCTTGTTCCTCAAACCCTATGTCCGACTTTTCAAAGAGCTCGAAAATTAGACCTGATTAGCAAGATGCTTCAGCTTACCGAAGTCAAGTGTCCGAGCAGGGGCTAGTCGTAGTCGCAAAAACTAAAATATGCTGTTACCCAAGCTCCAGCTTGGGTAACCTGTTTAGGAAGCTCTAGCTTCCCGACAATCAAGAAAAATTGAACGAGCGAGTCGGGATTGATTGAGAATGTGCGTAGGTTGTGTCGGTCACAGGAAGCTGGAGCTTCCGGGGTGTCTTTCCCAAGCTGGAGCTTGGGAAAGAGCGT
>JAHJSQ010000022.1 GCA_018830325.1 Gammaproteobacteria bacterium | reverse complement strand
TTCTTTTGGATACTTTTCTTTGGACAAGCAAAGAAAAGTATCGCGGTTGTCGGTCCGCGAACCGACTACACATAAGCGTCGCGATAGCGACACAAAGCCTTATTTAGGTTTCAAATAAACTAAATCTTTATAGTTAACCAGAAAAAGGAATATTTTAACTATTTGATTTTCTATAGTGTTTTAATGCGTTTGCCCTGGAGGATTCGGTTACTCGCTTGACAGGACGCCGTGAATACGTCTGTGTAGGCTTGACGGCAGCTCCCTGCCACCGACACCTGTCAATCGAGCAACCGAACCCTCCATAAAATAAGGAAGTTATTTACAACCAAATCCTTAGGCCGCTTTTACAAATTTTCCGACAGCGGCGCTCGACATGACCCTGTGCAAATCGCCGGCATTGATATCTAAAGCATATCCCAGTATGCCGCTGCCAATAACAACCCGTGCGTAATTAAAAACGCCCTCATCGACGAGTATTTGAATCGAATCGGGTAAAGCAATAGGCGGTACCGCGCCAATCGGAAACCCGGTTGCTTGCAAGACTTCTTCCGGCTCCGCCATTGCCAAACGGCGTTCGCTTAACTGTTTGCGCAGCACGGCCCAATCGGCGCGACCGCCGCCGGCGACCGCCAATAAAACAAAATCGCCGGACCCTGCTCGAAACAATAAACTGCGTACAATTTGCTCAGGATCACGACCGATGGCAGCCAAGACCTCTTCGAGAGAACGAACCGGCTTTTTATCAGGGTCGAGAGGGATTTCGATCCATTCGTATTTAATTCCCATCTCGTCGAATAAACGTGAGACGGGAGATTTCAATTGATCGGTCATCAGTGACTCCTAATAATGGCAACAAATAAATCAGTCTTGCAAAGCCTCTAGCGCTTCGGCTTTCTGTTCGACCGACCACAATTTTTCCAATTGATAAAACGCACGCGCCTGATCGGTCATCAAATGAACGATCACGTCGCCCAAATCCAATAATACCCAATCCGCTCCGATACCGCCTTCTTGCCCTAATGGTTTCTGCCCGTTTTCCTTGACTTTTTCCGAAATATAATCAGCCATGGCATTGATATGTCGATCGGATGTACCTGTTGCCAGTATCATGTAATCGGTCACGCTGGTCTTACCGCGGACGTCCAACACGGTAATATTGTGCCCCTTCCTTTCGTCCAAAACGTCCTGGACTATTTTCAATAACGCTTCTGTTTGCATTCAAATTCCTATCAAATTCGCGCCGAATTAGCGCTGATAAAGTTTATGTTGTCGGATGTATTGTATGACGGACTCGGGCAATAAAAAACCCGGATCCCGATGTTTAGCTATGATTTGCCGAATGGCGGTTGCGGAAATTTCAAGACGGGTAACCGACTGAAAAAATAAATACCCTGCCGAATATTCATTCAAGACTTGGCGGTCTTCGGTCAAACGGTTGGTCAAAAATCCGTCGACTACCTGCGCATTAAAACCCGGCCGAGTCATTACAACTACATGCACGAATTCAAACAGGCGCCGCCATTGATACCAAGCGGTAAGACCGGTAAAGGCATCGGCGCCGATGAATAGCAATAAAGACCGTTCGCCGATCTCGGCACGAAGAGACATTAATGTCTCGACCATATAGGAAGGACCGCCACGGTCGATCTCGCGCGTATCGACCGTCATATTCGTACGATTTTCCAGTGCCAATTCCAACATCCTTAACCGCATCGAAGCGGGTGCCGAGGGGCTATCGCGGTGAGGCGGAATAAAGCAAGGGATGAGGCGAATTTCGTCCAGTGCGAAAGCCTCCTTGACTTCTAGGGCGGTCCGCAAATGACCGAAGTGAACCGGATCGAACGTGCCTCCGTAAATACCGATCATTTATTGTCGAATGTGGCCATCGCCGAGCACGATGTATTTGAGCGTGGTTAAGCCGGTTAAGCCGACTGGTCCACGTGCGTGCAATTTGTCGGTGCTGATGCCGATTTCGGCGCCAAGACCATATTCGAAACCGTCGGCAAAACGTGTCGAGGCGTTGACCATGACCGAACTGGAATCGATTTCTCGTAAAAAACGTCTGGCTAGCGTGTAATTTTCGGTTACGATCGCGTCGGTATGTGCGGATCCATACCGATTGATATGCTCGACGGCTTCATCGAAACCGGCAACCACTTTAACCGACAGAATCGGCGCAAGATATTCGGTTTGCCAGTCAGCCTCGACCGCCCGCTTACAATTCGGAATCAGCGAGCAGCTTTTCAGACAACCGCGCAGTTCAACACCTTTCTCCTGATACTTCGCCGCCAAACCGGGCAGAACTTTCGAAGCGATGCTCTCATGTACCAGCAGCGTTTCCATCGCATTGCAAACACCGTAGCGGTGCGTCTTTGCATTCAAAGCGATCGAAACGGCTTTGTCGAGATCGGCTTCGCTGTCGATATAGACATGACAAATGCCTTCCAGGTGTTTGATAACCGGAATCGTCGCTTCTTTCGATATGCGCTCGATCAAACCTTTACCGCCGCGCGGCACGATCACATCGACGAAATCCGACATCGTAATCAATTCGCCAACCGCCGCACGGTCGGTCGTTTCGATCACCTGTACAGCCGTAGCAGGCAAGCCGGCCCGTTCCAAACCTTTGCCGATGCATTCGGCGATTGCCTTGTTCGAATGGATCGCCTCCGACCCGCCACGAAGAATACAGGCATTGCCGGATTTCAAGCAGAGTGCGGCCGCGTCGACCGTGACATTAGGACGCGACTCGTAAATAATGCCGATCACACCCAACGGGACGCGCATCTGACCGACTTGAATGCCGGAGGGACGATAGGTCATATCGTTGATTTCGCCTACCGGATCGGGTAGAGATGCAACTTGTTGCAATCCTTCAACCATCCCAACAATGCCTTTGTCTTTGAATTCCAATCGGTCCAACAAGGCCGCGTCGAGCCCATTGTCGATACCCGCTTGAACGTCTTTGCCGTTTTGTTGAATCAAATATTCCCGGTTATTTTCGAGTTCTTCGGCGATAGCCAGCAAGGCCGCATTTTTTATTCCGGTTTCGGTACGGCTCAAAACTCTGCCGGCTTTTCTGGCCTCGCGGCCGAGTGACTGCATATAATCAGTGATATTCATTATTGAAAAAAGCTCGTGTTAAATAGGTTTAACGGCGGTAACCAAAGCATTGACTTTTATTCGCTGATTTAAGGCAATATCGACAAAACCGGCTTCCTCCAACTGTTTTAGCGAAATGCCTTCGCGCATGACGTGATTTTCCGATTCGTCGTTAAATAAATGGATGATCCATTGTTCAAGCAAGTCCGGTTTATTTTCACCGATCAATACCTCGAAAAAACCGCTGATTTCTTCTTGAACGGTGCGGGTATGCTCGAAAATATCGTCCAAAGCATAACGATCGCCATTGATGAATTGTCCGCCCGGCTTTAAAACTCGAAAAATTTGTTCGATGACGCGCTCGCGATAACTGTGTTCGAAATTATGAACCGTGTAAGCCGTTGCCAAAACATCCGCGCTGTTATCAGCCATTTTCGTTAATGCACTGTAGGCATCGTCAAGTTTGAAAAATAAGCGCCCATTATCGACCCATTGCTTTAGGTTTTCCTTAGCTTGATTCTGCATCGTCGGCTCGCTATCGATGCTCGTGACTACCACATCATCATTGGACGATAAGATAGCCAGCGTCGTGATACCGGTACCGCCGCCTAACTCTACAACATTCAAAGGCCGCCCGGATTTATCGGCATAATGCTTGACTGCACGACCGACTATTTTGCTCATTTCAGCCGATAATGGACTCATGCGCTGCAACATGTCGTAATCACGCCCGATGATGCCGGAAAATATTGCATCATAAGAAATACCGTTACTCATGTTTTTTCCCTTTTTGCTTGAGTTCGTAGGCCTCTAACTGTTCGGGCGTCGCTTCGGTTTGATGGCGCTTCTTCCAATCGGCATAAGGCATGCCGTAAATAATTTCCCGGGCTTGATTATAATCAATCTCGACCCCCTTATCTTTCGCGGCCCCCAAATACCATTTCGCCAGGCAATTACGACAAAAATCGGCCAAAATCATCAAATCGATATTCTGAACTTCCGGATGGCTTTGTAAATGCTCGACTAGGCGCCTAAAGGCGGCCGCTTCGAGTTCGGTTTGAATCTGCTTATCCACGATAACACCTCCTTAAAACTGAATTATTCTACCAGAAAGCCATTGCCAAGCATGTACAATCAAGCGGATTAATTCTACAATAGCACTCAATTTTCCATTGCATTATGCCTTGACATGGAAATACATGTAACTTCGCTTAACACTTCCGCGCTTAAATTAAACCCGCAAAACGCAGGACAGCAGGATACTGTCCAAAATCAACCCGAGAATAAGCGTGCAAACTCCGATAAGCCCTTACAACATTCGGCAACGGCAACTCAAACGCCCGAGGAAGTAGAACAGCTATTAGTCAATGCCGGATTATCCGACATCGGCCTGCTTAATGCCGACAAAACCGAAAACCCCATCAACACACGATTATTAAATGCCGTCAATGCTTACACCACAACCCTTAACCAGCCGATGCAAGATCAGCGCGCTCAATTGGTAGCCGGTATTGATTTTTACGTATAAACCCATCAATTGAATCGACATGAAGCAACTTTTTGAATTTTTCCCTATCATTTTATTTTTCATCGCGTTTAAACTTTATGATATTTATATCGCCACGGCTGTAGTCATTGTCGCAACCATCCTTCAAGTGGCTTTCATGTGGTTTAAGTATCGAAAAGTCGAAACGATGCAATGGGTCACATTAGGACTGATTCTGGTCATGGGCGGCGCCACAATTTACTTGCAAGACGAACAATTCATCAAATGGAAATTGAGTATTGTCGAATGGCTGTTCGGCCTGGCTTTTCTAGCTAGCCAGTTCTTCGGCGAAAAGCCGTTTATCGAACGCATCATGTCCGCCAATATCACATTGCCTTCGCCGATTTGGCGACGACTTAATCTGATGTGGGCCTTGTTTTTTATCGGCGTCGGTTTTATCAACCTTTATGTAATGTACAACTATAACACCGACGACTGGGTTAATTTCAAAACCTTCGGCGTACCCGGTTTGATGGTTGTTTTTATCGTATTACAAATGCTTTATCTCTATAAACACATGCCGGATACCGAGGAATAAACTGTGCTCTACGCGATTATTAGCACTGACACCGATAACAGCTTGGATAAAAGAAAATCGGCCAGACCGGCCCATCTTGCCAGACTGCAACAACTTCAAGACCAAGGCCGATTGATTTTAGCCGGCCCTCATCCCGCCGTAGACTGTGATGATCCGGGAAGTGCCGGTTTTACCGGCAGCCTAGTCGTCGCCGAATTCGCCGATCTTGAAGAAGCCAAGCAATGGGCCGATGCCGACCCCTACCTGGAAGCCGGCGTTTACGCAAAGGTTACCGTTAAACCATTTAAAAGGGTATTACCTCAATGACTACCGAAGTAATTAGAAAACTGCTCAACGACTCACTCAAGCCCGAGCAAATTGAAATCATAGATAATAGCGCGTCCCATGCCGGCCATATCGGCGCCCAAAGCGGCGGCGGCCATTACCATGTTACGATCGTATCCGACGCTTTTGAAGGTAAGACCTTGGTGCAACGCCACCAACTTATTTACAAAGCGTTGGGCGATATGATGAAACAACAAATTCATGCCTTAGGCATTAATGCGATGAGCCCCAGCGAATACACCAACCCGTGAAACTTACAAAGGAAAACTAAATGACCAATAAACTCGTCCCATTCTTTTTAATCGGCGCTTCGCTTGTAGCCGGTTGCGACAACCAACAACCGACAACAACTCCTATTGCACCTAAAGTCGATAAAGCCGATGCTGTCGCCTCGGTCAATGGCGTCTATATCAGCAAAACCGCATTGCAAGAGCTTGAAAGCGACATTGCCGAACGCACCCAAGGCCAATCTTTCCCGAAAGATAAGTTAATCGAGGAATTAGTTCAACGGGAATTGCTGGTCCAAGAAGCCCTGCAAAAACAACTCGACAAATCGCCCGAGTTTATTCAAAGAATGGACGTCGTTAGAAAATCATTGCTTTCGCAGGCCGCCTTACAAAATCATCTAAAATCGAATCCGGTGACCGATGAGGAAATTAAAGCCGAATACGAAAAAAATGTCGGCAGCGAAAACAACATGGAATACAAAGCTCGTCACATTTTGGTAAAAACCGAGGATGAAGCGAAAAAAATTATTGAACAACTCGATAAAGGCTCAAAATTCGACGAATTGGCTAAAAAGAATTCTACCGGCCCTTCAGGCCCGGAAGGCGGAGACCTAGGCTGGTTCGCACCAAGCCAAATGGTAACGCCATTCTCCGAAGCAGTCATCGCTCTTGAAAACGGCAAATACACGAGCGAACCTGTTGAAACCCAATTCGGCTGGCACGTTATCTTAAGAGAAGATTCACGCCAGCAAACCCTGCCGGCGCTGGAAGAAGTGAAAGAGCAAATAATGCCTTACTTGCAACGCCAAAAAGTTCAGACGATGATGGAAAATCTGCGTGCCGGCGCTCAAGTCGAAATCCTGATTCCAATCGAAGCGCCTGCGGCCCCACAACCCGATGAAACCACAGCGCCTGAAGCCGAAACGGAGGCTGCCCCAACTGAAGAATCGCCAGCAGCCGACCAACCCACAAATGAAAAGCCTACGGAATCGTTAGAAGCGCCGGCCGCTCAATAAGGTTACACTCCTTTTACTCCCTCCTGCAGGATGGGTTAAATAACCCATCCTGCAGGAGGTGCTTTATTCATCTCTAAATGAAATAGAAAGACTAACACTTTATTGATGATAAAGAGGAAGAAAACAGCTACACAATAAGTATCCGCGCGCCCGCGGCGGATACACCGCTTTTGCTTATCCCGCCTTAACCAATTTCCTGATTAGCAAGTTTCTTCAGCTAAAGCCCAAAGATCAGCATATCCCTAGCAGGACGGAGTGCAACTATTCAATACGCGGCAATTCTCGTTCCCACGCTCCAGCGCTCATCGTTATACATAAGTCAAAAATTACCTTTTTGCAATCTTAACCAATGAGACCTCGATACCATTTATTGTCACTTAACACTCGCGGATCACCTAGCGCTAGGCGATCCGCGTAGGGTACGCTGTGCGTACCATGGTAACCCCGCGATGTTCATGTGCCAACCGAACCGTCAGGGCACGGCTTTGGTACGCGCAGCGTACCCTACAACTTATGCATAACGATGAGAGCCCCAGATTGGGAAAAACACCCCGGAAGCTTCAGCTTCCTGAACAGGTTACCCAAGCTTGGAGCTTGGGTAACAGCATATTTTAGTTTTAGCGACTACGACTGCCCCCTGCTCGAACACTTGGCTTCGACAAACGGAAGCATCTTGCTAATCAGGACCAATTTAGCAGTTAAAGCCAATCATATCTTTTGGCTAATTCCCTAGTATTTTAGTAAACTTTTGAACCATTATACCGTCCAATTTATATTTTTATTTAGGACGTTATTTTTACACAGCCCAACTCAAACACTTTGCTAAAAGCCAATAGAAACATGATGCCTTTATTTAACTTCGATAACACCTATGCCCGCCTACCCGAACGTTTCGGTACGCGCTTAAATCCTACACCGGTTCAATCCCCACGTTTGATCAAACTGAACAGCAACTTAGCGAATCAGTTGGACTTGGGATTTGATGAACTCGATAACGAAACCGCAGCCGCACTCTTTTCCGGCAATCTCGTTCCGGAAGGCGCGGAACCGCTCGCTATGGCTTATGCCGGACATCAATTCGGAAACTTCGTGCCGCAATTGGGCGACGGACGGGCGATTTTACTCGGGGAAGTCATTGATCGCGCCGGCAGGCGCTGGGATATTCAACTAAAAGGCTCGGGGCAAACGCCCTTCTCGCGCCGCGGCGATGGACGAGCCGCATTAGGCCCTGTGCTTCGGGAATATTTGATTAGTGACGCGATGCATGCACTCGGCATTCCTACGACACGCGCTCTGGCCGCCGTCACGAGCGGTGAACCGGTGTTTCGGGAAACGCCGCTACCCGGAGCTGTATTAACGCGGGTTGCCTCGAGCCATATTCGCATAGGCACATTTCAATATTTTGCTATGCGAGAAGATTGGGAAGCCGTCAAGCTTTTAGCCGACTACGCAATAAACCGCCATTACCCGGATTTGAAATCCGCATCGAATCCCTACTCGGCTTTGCTGACAACCGTTCAAGAGCGGCAAGCGTCGTTGATTGCACGTTGGATGCATGTCGGTTTTATTCATGGCGTCATGAACACCGATAATATGACGATATCGGGCGAAACGATCGACTACGGCCCATGCGCATTCATGGATCAGTACAATCCGGACACCGTATTCAGCTCAATCGACGATTTTGGCCGTTATGCTTTCGGCAATCAGCCGCGGATTGCTCAATGGAATTTAGCTCGTTTCGCAGAAACCTTATTGCCGTTACTCCACCCCGAACAAGACGCTGCAATCGCCATTGCGGTCGAGATTATTAACCGTTTTTCGGATGTTTTCGATAACTTTTGGCTGGATGGCATGGGTCGAAAAATAGGCTTGGCTACCGTGCAACAGGATGATAAACACTTGATCGATGCGTTGCTCCGTTTGATGCAACAGCATCAAGCGGACTATACCAATGTCTTTCGCTCGCTGTGTCATTTTGCGGAATCAAACGGCGCAAATCCGGTAACTGAAAATTTTCCGCTGCAAACGCCTGATTTCGACGATTGGTTAGAGCGCTGGCGAACCCGTCTCGATCGGGAACCCGGATCTCCGGCACACCGAGCCGAAGCCATGCGTCACGTCAATCCGGCGTATATACCGCGCAACCACAAGGTCGAACAAGCATTGAGCGCGGCGGTCCAAGAAGAGGACTTTTCAAAGTTTGAAGCATTGCTCGACCTACTTAACAAACCATTTACCGAACAACCCGGTTGCCGGCATTATCAAGAACCGCCTCAACCCGATGAGCGTGTTTATCAAACGTTTTGCGGGACTTGATTATCCTAAAAAATCATTTCACCATGAAGGACTTGAAGATACAGCATTTTCAATGTAATTATTCAGATCCCTGCATCTAAAACAAGCTGGAACTTTGCCTCCCTCTTTGTAAACATCGGTGTCTACACAAGTTTTCAGCTTTATAAAACAATTAGTTAAGTTAATTTGTCTGTAATCTAGGATAAAAAGTAGACTAAAAACTTCAATTTTTAGTCCCTATCTTCATAAAAAACTAGAAGTAACTTTATAACAACATGATTTTAAAAGACAAAGATGTATAGATACTTATGCTTTGTAAAAGGGGGATTTATTTAAAAAATCTCCCTTAACCCCTCTTTTTCAAAGAGGGGACTGAATAATTACCTCAATTCTCCTTCCTTCATTACCCTCCTGCGAGATGGGTTATTTAACCTGCCTCCAACGTTTCGACTTGCTTCGACCACGGTTGAAACGTTTCGGACGGGGTTGCAAACCCCGTCCTGCCAAGGCCTATGCCACTTTACTTCTTCCAGCGTCACCTGATATTTACAGATAAAATAGGGTAATAGTTTTTAAACAGTTACTAAATAAACAACCAAGACGCTCAAATTCATAAATTTTGAGACGTCAAAAATCTGACGTGCATTGAGCTATTCCTGGAAGAAATTTGCCATCTGGCAGCATTTTGCCGTTCACTGGCAGCATTTTGCCGTTCAAAAGTCATCCAAACGTCGAATACCGAATCTTTAGCTCCTGTTCACTGCTCAAATGATCCCTATTTCATGGAAAATTAAAGCGATTTTTCCAAAGGACGACAGACAGGCGCAAGTTTTGCTTAGGCTATAGTGCAATACTTACCATTGAAGGAGTGACCGTAATGAAAATTGATACAGCAACCAGCTACCTACACACCAACCAGCGAGCGCAGTCTTCGGCCGCTGATCTCAACGGCGCTACGTCGTTCTCGACCGCGCTAACTACATCCACGGTGAAGACCGACACGGCCGGCGTCAAGCAAACGGATTTTACCAGCATGACACGTCAAGAAATGCGCGATTGGGTCAATGGTCAAATTCGTAGCGGAGAAATGTCACTCGATGACAGCCGGTCTTTCATGGCAATGACGATGAAAGTTCCGGCCGGTGTTGGCGTCGGTAGCGAGTTGCCGGCTGCTGACGGTGAACGTATCGACTTCACGCAAAGAGTTCGCGCCGGCATCGAGGGTGCGCTATCGCGCAATGACCAAACAACGCTTAAGATGCTGGAATCGGCCAGGCAAATCATGAGCCATAGCCAACAAGGCCAGACTATCGGCATCGATACTCGCGCTTAGAAATGAAAAGGGCCGGTACACCGGCCCATACTACATTAAGGATTAAGAAGGGTTCAACGGATCAAAGAATACTGATCTGTACCGACATGGTATTCCACGGCGAATTGATGGAAGTGTTTTGATACTTGAAAATGCCGTTCTGGTAGCCATCGACGTTGTATTCGTTCAGGAAGCCAACGACAGTTTGTCCCGCCGTACAGGGCCACGAGTAGTAACCGCCTGTAATGCATACGGGTGTGCTTGCATACATAGCCGAACCGGGCAGTACCCCACCATTCATCCAAGCAATCCGGCTGCTTCCATATCCGATTTCCAGAACAGCGGTTCGGAGTTGGGCACCGCCGTGATCACACGTCGTTACCGACAAGCCGCCGGTGTATTCCCACCCACAATTAGTTGAACCAACGGCATAGACCCACATTTGCGTTAGCGGCGGTGCTGGGGCACGTACGGCACCGGGCGGAACCTCAATATTGTCGGTAACTTTTGCCGGGATAGCTTTTTCTGAACTAATTAGCTCTGGGAAAGCTATCAGGACTTCTTGCCCTTGTGGCGCAACTATTTGCGATTCAGCATGAACAGTAGCACTGCTTATCGCCACCAAGGACAGCAGAAAAGTAAGATTTAATTTTTTTATCATAGTAAACACTCCATAAACAATAATTCCAAATGTATTTCAATGTAGGCAACGAATACTGCCCGGAAAGCAGTATAGCTTTAATACTAGCAGTTAATAGGTTGTTTTTACGTTAATTATCATTTTATTGTTGTAGTTCACATATATTTATCCACAGATCAACACGACGATTTTGGGCGCGGCCGGCGATTGAATTGTTGTCGGCGACATAATCGCCAGCAGACAAGTAATTACCTGATTAGCAAGTTTCTTCAGCTAAAACCCAAAAACCAGGATATCCCTGGCAGGACGGGGTTTGCAACCCCGTTCTAAACGTTTTGACTTTGGCCGAAGTCAGCCGAAATGTTTAGGGCAAACCGAAACGTTGGGGACGGGTTAAATAACCCGTCCCGCAGAAGTCGCTGCGGTTACGACTGGCCCGCTCGGGCACTTGGCTCCGGCAAGCTGAAGCAGCTAGCGAATCAGGAGTAATTATTGCAAGAGTGCCTGGGTTTGGGCTAATTGAGCGCGAAGGGCTAATAGTTTGGCTGTCTCTCCCTTATTGTTTCTTCCAGAGCCAAAATCCGCTGAGTCGTCTGCAACACCGTATCCGGATTCAAACTCATCGAGTCGATGCCGATTTCGACCAAATATTCGGCCATTTCCGGATAATCGGACGGCGCCTGCCCGCACAAGCCGGAATGCTTGCCGTTACGACGTGCGCCTTCCACAGCCATACGAATCATTTCTTTAACGCCCGGATCGCGCTCATCGAAATCCTCGGCAAGTATTTCGGAATCCCTATCGACGCCGAGCGTCAATTGAGTCAAATCGTTCGAGCCGATCGAAAAACCGTCGAACAGCTTCGAAAACGCATCGATACGTATCACATTATTCGGAATTTCGCACATCACATAAATTTCGAGGCCGTTCTCCCCTCTTTTCAAACCGAGCTCGGCCATATAATCCAAAACGCGCACCGCTTCTTGCTCCCGGCGGCAAAACGGAATCATAAGAATTACGTTGGTCAAACCCATGTCTTCGCGAACCCTCTTCATCGCTCGGCATTCGAGTGCGAAGCCTTCCTTATAATCGGGGTGAACATAACGCGAAGCACCTCTGAAACCGATCATCGGATTCGCCTCGTCGCGCTCGAACCATCGCCCACCGAGCAAGGTTGCATATTCGTTAGTCTTGAAGTCGGACATCCTGACCACGACCGGTTTCGGATAAAACGCTGCCGCGATCGTACCGACTCCCTCCGCAAGACGCTCGATGAAAAAATCCTCCGGTTGTGCATAATGGCGGGTCAAGCGTTTAACCGTTGCTTCTTCGTCGGCATCTTGTATGCGTTCAGGATGAATCAACGCCATCGGATGAGCTTTGATAAATTCGGTAATGATGAATTCCATCCGCGCCAATCCGACGCCGTCATTCGGCAAAAAGCTGAGTTTGAATGCCAATTCCGGATTGCCCAAATTCAGCATAATTTTAGTTTTCGGTCGCTTCAATCCGGAAAGATCGGTCGTATTAACATCGAAACTCAACTCGCCTTCATAAACCTTTCCAGAATCGCCTTCGGCGCAGGATACCGTGACAGTCTTACCGGTCTTAACGGTTTCGGTCGCATTATCGCAGCCGATTACGGCTGGAACCCCCAGCTCGCGAGCGATGATTGCGGCATGACAGGTGCGTCCACCCCGATTGGTCACGATCGCGGCCGCCGTTTTCATGACCGGTTCCCAATCCGGTGTGGTCATGTCGGTAATCAATACTTCGCCGGGTTTAAAGGTATTCAATTGACTGACATTTTTGATCACATGCGCGGTTCCGACCGCGATCTTGCTGCCGACCGCTCGTCCAATCACAATCGCCTCGGCTTTTTGTTTCAATTCGTATTGCTCGAGCGTCGTCCCGCTCAACTGCGATGCAACCGTTTCGGGGCGTGCCTGAACGATATAAAGCTGTCCGTCCAGACCGTCCTTCGCCCATTCGATATCCATCGGCCTAGGCTGATTTGCCTTCTCGCTGTAGTGCTTTTCGATTTTGATCGCGTAATCGGCCAAGGTCAGCACCTCGTCGCCGCTTAGGCAAAATTGTGAACGCTCTTCGGCAGATGTCACGACATTACAAGTTTGTTCTCGCGTGCGGCCTTCGCTATAGATCATCTTGATTTTTTTAGCGCCAAGCGACCGCCGAAGCACACAACGATGACCTTGCTCGAAGGTCGGCTTATGCACATAAAACTCGTCCGGATCGACCGAGCCCTGCACGACATTTTCACCGAGACCGTAAGCACCGGTGATAAATACCGCGTCTTTGAATCCCGATTCGGTATCGATCGAAAACATAACGCCGCTCGACGCTAAATCCGAACGAACCATTTTCATTACGCCGATCGATAACGACACCTTGAAATGATCGAAACCTTGATCGACCCGGTAATGAATCGCCCGATCGGTAAATAGACTCGCGAAACAACGCTTACACGCATCGAGCAGGGCTTGTCCACCATGTACATTTAGATAGGTATCCTGTTGGCCGGCGAAGCTTGCTGTTGGTAGGTCTTCTGCCGTCGCCGAACTTCTAACCGCAACGGTCAATTCTTCATCGTATTGCCCTTGCAGTTGATTAAAAGCACCCAGAATTTCACGCTCTAATTCTTCTGAAAGCGGTGCTGCGTAAACGATATCTCGCGCTTTTCTGGCGCGTCTAGCCAAATCGTTCACATCTTCGGGATTCAAGGTATCGAGCGCCTCATGTAAGGCTGCCCAGGCATCCACTTTATCGAGCATGTGCCGGTATCCTTCCGCTGTAATTGCAAAGCCGTTCGGCACGCAGATGCCTTCGGCGGCTAGTTCTCGATACATCTCGCCTAGCGAGGCATTCTTGCCGCCAACTAAGGGAATATCCTCGATCGTTAGTTCATCGAACCAACGGATGTACTTGAATTTTTCTGACATGTGCGTTCCTCCGGTTTTTACTCAACAGTCTCAATCATTCTAACCGTTTGATCATCAATCTTCACACCTGATTAACGCCCAAGTAATACAATCATTGGCAAATACCATCGTTGAGATACAATCCTCTATGACGTCACATTTTTTACAAATCATGGGCTCATTTATGCCAATTTTCATCTTATCTTGCCTATCCCTGGGCTACCTTGCCGATAATAATCATCCGCTGGTTGCCTATTTATTGTCGCCGTTTGTCATTCCGGTCATGGGATCGGTAATGGCGCTTAGCGGAATCGGCGTATTGGTTGATAAGCCCAGCTATCTTAACTGGCATGACTTTTATGCATCGAGCACGTTGTTCGTATGGTTTGCTTATTGGCACCGTTTTTTCGAACCCGATGCGCCGATGTTCATATATTTCCCATATTTTCTAGCTTTCGTTTCATTTATAACGGTAATACTTTTTGTCGGACAAAGGAAGAACATCGATCAAGAAACGCTGAGAGTCATGTTAAAGATTGCCGGGCGCAAGCCCTTACTGTCATTGGTAGTGATGGGTTTTTCAGTTGCCAGCTTGCTGCTTATTGAACATTTTTTGCTATTTCCCATCGCAATCACGCTATTCATTATCCAATATTCATTGTTAGAATGCGTCAAACAGGATGAATAATGTCGTCCTTCACCACCATTATTGCGCTTAATTTGAATGAGGTCATCATCATGAGTTGGAGAGAACGAAAACACGAAGAAACCTATTCCGATCAAGAGGTCGAAGCTAGACTCAAAGCGGAATTACCGAACTGGTATCTCGAAAAAGGATGGATTCGTCGCAAATACAAAACAAGCGGTTGGAAATCGACACTGATGATCGTCAATACCGTAGGTCACTTAGCCGAAGCAGCCTTCCACCATCCCGACCTGACCGTGTCCTATGCTTTCGTGATCGTCAAATTGGTCAACCATGCCGCGAAAGGCATCACGAACAAAGATTTTGAATTGGCGCAGAAAATTGAGGAAGTCGTGATGTGGCAACCCGGATTAGACCAAAACTCAACGCTAGAGGGCACACCGGACGACCCTCGTTTTAAATATATCAAGTACGATTGAATACTATTGCTTTCGGACACAGGTACTCAGTCAGCTTGTAATGATTCACACCCCCCTATCGTTCCCACGCTCCGGCGTGGGAACGAAGACCGAGACGCTCTAGCGTTTCGTACCGCTGGAACGCTAATTACCAGGGGACTGAATAGTTTCTCATGCACTACTCAAATAACGTAAGCCTATTAACGCACCATTTTTTTCTTGCTCTTGCTCATGTTGTATCCAACAAATCTTAGCCATCCCTTTCATTTTTAAGGATTCTGAATATAAACTAACCACGGCATTCGGCAACAAATCCTTGTCGAGATCTTTTACATAGATCATCAGGCCGTCTACCGAAATGTTTTTTCCTTCGAATCCCACTCTCTTGTTTTTAAGCATCAAGAATCCGACAAAAGACTGTTTTTTACGATAATATTGACGTTTCAACCATAAGCGATCGGCATTGTAAATAACATGCTTGAATTCCAACCCCATCAAGATATTATTATCTTTTTCTTTTATCCAGATAATTTCAACTTCGCCGGTTAGCATTAAGTCTTTAACAAAAATTTCAGCCGCACTATTTTCATTAATAAACGATTCAAAATCGCTAAAGGTAGACAACAACCTACCGGGCACGATTTCGATCAAGATACCATTCACAGAAACATCGTGACTAATAAAGTCCAATGTTTCACCTGCTAAATGCAATTTTCCTGAAGAAGTTAGGTTTTTTCTATATTCTTTTCGTTCTCGAAACATTGGTATATAGCCTTGCCAATTAAGAATTTATCAATAAGGATAGACTAAACGTTAACAGTTGAATAAGAATTTATGCCGTATTTGACGACTCTTGAGGCGTTTTATACCTTTCGTATTTCAAATTTTGCCTGAGTACCGCTCCAGCGGTACGAGACGCCAGAGCGTCTCGGGCTGCATTCCCACGCTGGAGCGTGGGAATGATAAGGGGGGGATGTGAATAATTACTCTAAAACAGGTAAAAAATGGCTTCTAAATACTTGCCGAATAGGCCATGATAGGTATTGAACCTTTTATGCTAAACCATTATTTACAAGGGGCTGATATGTTTATGAAAACCATTATCATTATTTTTTCGGCGATAACGACATTTGCCACTATCGGTTGTGCTTCGTCTAGGCAATTATGGAGTCAAGACGGTTTCTCACACGAACAATCCGTTACTGCTCTGTCCGAATGCAAATATCAAATCGGTTTAAAGCAGATACCGGAAACTCAGCAAGAGGAGTTGCTTAAACACTGTATGCAAGGGAAAGGTTATCGACTCAACGATTATTGATATTATTTACCCGGCACCTAAATTCCATAGCCCATAGAGGTAAGCTATCGAATTTAGGCGCCGGACCTTTGGACGGTCACCCCGGCGCCGATTTTTGATCTAAGGGTATAAATTAATAAATTAATTAGGGCTCGACTTTATAAACGGATAAATAACCGCCCCACCCGCTTTGATAAACCAAACTAACCCCTTCAGGCAGTTTTTTCAGCGAATCAATAAACGGCAGCAGACGAACCAAGAGCGTATCCTTGCTATTGCCTTCCGTCGCTGTAACCCATGTCCGGTAATAACGACCTTCTTTATGAGCCAGATAGTTGCCTTCCCCGGTCTCGTGCGCCCAACGCTTAACCTGTGCGATATCGCCATGCAGATTATTTCCGGCCGGAATGTTTTTGTTTTTTAAACCTAAATCCGAACCGCCGTACGCCTTGATTTCAGACAGTCGCAATAGCACATCGTTATTGACCAATAAGTAGATAGGACGCGATTTACCGAAATACTCGACAATTTCGTTTAAGGCCTTGTCGGCATCCATCGTCAGCCAACGCGCCATATAGTGTAATCGATCTCTTTCCTTTTCTGACGCATCAATCAAGTCTGAACGAAAAGCTCCCCAAACCGAGCTAGAGAAAGTTTCCTCGCCTGGCTTTTGTAGCCAAGCTTCTCGTCCGCTTAAATATTGAATCCGTTGACCGTCGTCCCACCAACTCAAAAACAGCGCCTCTTCAGGCGCATGTTTCGAAATGGCTTCAGTGGCTGATTGCCAAATTTCGTTTCGTAATCCCGTTTGACTGGATGAAATCACCCTGTCTTGCGATTCCTTCGGAAAAAGTACGGCGCTCGCCCTTGCTCCCGAAGCATTTCGATACTGAACGACAGCTAAGCTGAAAGCATCTTTATCGTCATAACGAAAGGAATAAAGACGCGCGGAATCGGCCGGAAAAAATCCCGGCAAATCGGCCGGCTGTAAGGATGAAGAATTGACATTCAATCGTTCGTCGACTTGACCGGCGCCGGACGGTGCCGGGCCGCTCAATTCATGAAAAAGTATCGCACCGCCTCCCAACAGCGATGCGATACCGACCAACAATAGAAGCGCTTTTCCGTAGCGTCCTTTTATCACTTCTGTCCTTGATCCGATTCTGGTTTTGCAGGCTTTAGCATCAAGTAAGCAATACCTAAACCGAATGCAATCAACAACAATGCACTAAGAAGCAAGCTGTTATCTTTGTCCGAAGAAGATTGTTGAGCCGAAGCGGAAACCGTTTGCAATTTACCGCCCGATTTCATCGCGGCCATTTCGCGCAAACGCGTGTCTTCATCCATGATCTCGGTGTAACCACGCATCAGGTTCGACCAACCCTCAGTGTAAGTAAAACCGCCGGGATTAGCATGGAAGATGCCTTTATAGTGCTTGATGACATCATGTTCCCACATATCGGCATAAACTCTTTCAACATGGCTCGGATTATTACCTTTAGCCCAGAACAATTGGAAGAATCCGCCGGCCGCATCTTTTTCAGGTGCAGGAGGCGCCGGACGATTGCTGTTTTGGCCGACTAACAAACCATCGTCATAGAGTTTGTTAATGACTTTTTTGGCTTCCTGCTCGACCGCCAGCCCTTGAATCGTGCCTTTATCGGCCGCATCGAGGTATGCTTTGGCAAAACTGGCCGAGTGACACAGACTACAAGTCTCTACCCATGACTCTTTACGCTCTTCGAACCAAGGATGGTCCAGGTTGTCGGCGATGGCCGGAGTCGGGTTGAACGCCCAACGCACCTTCCGTACCAGATTGTGCGAATATTCGCCCTTGTATTCGAAATGGCACAACTGACAGGTCGGCGCGGTATAGCCGCCTTTCGCGATCGCGTCTTTCAATGGCACTTCGAAATTCCAGTTGGCTTTACCCAAAGTTTGATACTGCGTACCGTGCTTCGAGGTCATGAAATTTTCGAACTCATTATGATCGACGCCGTTGTGACAAGTCGCACAGGCTTCGGGTTGTCTCGCTTCGGCGACTGAAAAGGTGTGCCGAGTATGACAGCCGTCGCATTTGTTTTGCTGATAATGGCACATGTCGCAGCCTTGCGCGACTTCACGTTCGGGCATCGCCGCCCAAATCGTGTTTTCGACGTTGGCTTCCCAATCGACCGCATGCGAAGGATGGCCTTTGCTCCATTGCTTTTGCGGCCATTCTTGATCTTTTTCTGACTCGGCTTCGGCAAACTCGCTCAAATGGCAAGTACCGCAAGCAACCCGGTCCGGCATGACCAGATTTTCGGCATGATTGATGGTCTCTTTGCCGACACCGCCATGGCAATCGATACAACCGACTTGGTCGAGCTGCTGACCTTTTTCGAGCAATCCCAGCTTTGTCAAATTGGCTTCGACTTCGGCTAGTTTTTTCTTTTTATAGGCGCGCACGTCGCTATCCGGCAAGTTGCGGATCTTCTTCAAATCGCCATGAACACTGTTTTTCCAAGCATGGAATGCGCCGGGAGAGGTGCTTTGGTGACAGCCGATACAGGTATCGCGGCCAACTTCGCCCTGAACGGTTTTAGGTGGTGTATAGAAATCTTTGGGATTCCAATATTTTTGAATGGGAATCGGCTCCCAATATTTACCGTGGGATCCTTTCCCCGGATGCGATTCGTAATAATCTTTTTTAAGTTGTTCGAAATCGGGTTGTGCGGCGAAGGCAAAATTACCCACTCCAAACCCGATTAGACTGAACAACAACGCGATCAGTAAACTGAGCGATTTGTTTTTCATGGCGTTCCCCTCCCAGAGGTTGATTTGATTTTTTTAGTTTGACTGCGTTACTCCTTTTTGATCGAAAAACCGTCTAAAAATAAAAGGGAGTAATAAACTTAGTCTTGGCTTCGAAGCACTCTCTTGCCCGATTCTTCCACCGATTTGGATAGCTCAATAATAAATTTACACAGCCGATAGAATCATATAGTTTCGTATCGAAACTTAATTTTAACAAGAACCGACCTTTTTCCCTAATTTTTATCAATACCAGCCAGTCGGCAAGAATGCAGCGATTTAAGAACCATTATAAAATTCCACACGATTTCGTCCATTTTTCTTAGCTCGATACAAAGCTTGATCGGCGCGAATCAAGACAGAGTCGGCTTGAATATCTTTTGACATCAATTCGGAAATACCAATGCTGACAGTGGTAACGATCGATTGCCCATCGGTTAACAAAGGCGTTTGTGCGAGTTCTTGTCGTAAGCGCTCCGCAAATATTCCGGCATCGGAAAGGCTTGTTTCCGGAAGAAATATCCCAAACTCTTCCCCGCCAAGCCGACCGACACTATCGATTTTGCGCAGTTCATTACGCAAAATTGTGGAAAAATGCTTCAGCACTTGGTCGCCAACGGCATGACCATATCGGTCGTTGATTGTTTTAAAATTATCCAAATCCAACATCAAAACTGCGACTTGATGAGAGTTATTACGCTCCGAACGATTGATTTCCTCGCTCAATCGTTCCATGAAACGCCTTCTGTTAGGCAGTCCTGTCAAGGGATCGGTAGTCGCCAATTGTATTAGTTCGGCTTCCAATCTTTTACGCTCACTGATGTCCTGTTTAATTCCGACGAAGTGCGTAATCTTACCCTTATCATCCGTGACCGGAGCAATTGTGAGTTCTTCATCATACAAATCGCCGTTCTTACGTTTGTTGATCAATTCTCCGCACCAAGTTTTACCTGAACGAATGGTTTGCCACATATCATCGTAAAACAAAGAATCCTGCTTTCCGGATTTAACAAGGTCTTTCGGAGCCTTGCCAAGCGCCTCCTCAAGCGTATAGCCGGTCAGTTTTCCGAAGGCCGGATTGGCCCATTCGATGCGAGCACTGGTGTCGGTGATCACAATACCATGACCGACTGCTTCGAGCGCCGCAATTAACAAACGGTCGCGAGCCTCGGCTTGCTTACGCTCGGTAATATCCTCATGCGCTACGACGATATATTCCCTATTATCATTAAAGGATGTAACCCTGGCATTGAACCAACGCTCTTCGTGTTCTGAATGACATGGGTATTCCATCTCAAAAATATCTACACCACCCTTCATGACCGAACGAATACCTGCGGCCATTTGTGCTGCTTGCTCCGAACTTTCATCCGTTGTGCAATCACAAACCGCTAAATAGTTACTGTCGATAACCGATATGCAATTACTCGAAGCACCCGCATTATTTTGGTAAAACTCTCGCCATGCTCGATTGACCGCCACAATTGCACCGGATTTATCCAATACGCAGATATGGGCCGATAACGCATCGATGGTAGAAACCGCAAACTGTTTGGATTGTTGCAGCTGCTGATCCATATTTTTCCGGTTAGTGATATCGGACAATGTACCGATCATTCGTTGAGGAAGCCCCCCATCGGTCCAACTGACGACTACGCCGCGATCCATGAACCATCGCCACTTCCCGTTCTTACACATCAAACGATGCTCACAACCATAACTGTCGACTCTGCCGTCGAGATGAGCTTGAATATTGGCCATCGCAACCGGCAAGTCCAATGGATAAACACGTTTCTCCCATTCGTTGACATTATTGCCAATCTCATCTTCGGAAAAGCCGAGAAGCGCTTTCCATCGCGGAGAATAGAAGACCTCATTGGTCAATAAATTCCAATCCCAAACACCATCGCCAGCGCCCTCCAAAGCAAATCGCCAACGCTCTTCCGCTTCATGTAACCGTTGTTCGAGTTTTGAACGATGTAAAGCATACCGGATGGCTCGAATCAAGGCATCCCCATCGAAACGCCCCTTGATTAAATAATCCTGAACGCCGGACTCTAATATATCGAGTGCAAAACCTGTATCGTCATGCCCGGTTAAAACAATCAACGGTAGAGAGAAATGAGTGGACGAACGTATCGCTTTTACTGTTTCAAGCCCTTTAGAATCCGGTAACGATAAATCCAACAACAATATATCGTGTTCATTTTTCTGTAACTGCGCTAAGCCTTCGGATAAAGAAACGACCCATGTCAATTCGAAACCGACATCCGTAGACAACTTCAAATAACGACTTACCAGGTGCGCATCACTGGGATCGTCTTCAATTAATAACACTCGATAAGACAACTTGGCATACATGATCAACTCTTTTTGGGCAATCGAGTCAAAGTAAACCAATAATTATCAAGTTGCCGAATCGCATCGATAAATTGCGCCATATCGACCGGCTTGGTGATGTAACTAGCCGCTCCGAGTTTATACGAGGCCACGACGTCGCGCTCAACATCGGAAGTTGTCAACACCACGACGGGAATAGCCGAAAATTGCTCGTCTGTCTTAATAACGCTTAAAAACTCACGACCGTTCATGCGCGGCATGTTTAAATCCAATAAAATCAGATCCGGTTGGGGAGCATTTTTATAAGCATCGCCTTCGCGCCTCAAAAAACCCAAAGCATCACGACCGTCCAATACATGATGCAAATGACAATACACTTTATTTTCTTTGAGAGCCGACTTCACTAAATGAGCATCGGCCGGCTCATCTTCGACCAGCAAAATATCGAAGGGTTGGCTATTTTCAATTAACATGTTGAATATTTACGTGATTTTCGTGTGTTTGGCGGACAAGATGATTTTTATGGATAAAAATCATTCCGGAACCACCGGAATTTTGCCTATCTTGGCTTGCCATTGTTTTGGACCGCTCTTATGAATAGACTCGCCGTCGACATCGACCGCGACCGTGACCGGCATGTCTTCGATCACGAATTCATGCACGGCTTCCATGCCCAAATCTTCGAACGCAACGATTCGCGCTTTCCGTATCGCTTTCGAAACCAGATAAGCCGCACCACCGACCGCCATCAAATAAACCGCACGATGTTTTTTGATCGCTTCAATTGCAACTGGGCCGCGTTCGGCCTTGCCGATCATTCCGATCAAACCGGTTTGCGCGAGCATCGCCTCGGTAAATTTATCCATGCGCGTCGCAGTCGTCGGACCTGCAGGTCCGACGACCTCATCGCGGACCGGATCGACCGGGCCTACGTAATAGATGAATTTGTTCGTAAAATCAACGCCCTCAGGCAAATCCTCGCCACGCTCCAGCATCTCAACGATCCGTTTATGGGCGGCGTCTCGGCCGGTGAGTAGCGTGCCGCTCAACAATAAAGTTTCGCCGGGCTTCCAAGTCGCTATTTCGTCTTTCGTCACGGTGTCGAGATTGACCCGTTTGGCGCTACTCCCACCTTCCCAGGCAATTTTCGGCCAATCCTCCAAACGCGGCACTGGCAGTTCGGCCGGCCCGGAACCGTCGAGTTCGAAATGGATATGGCGCGTTGCGGTGCAGTTCGGAATCATCGCGATCGGTTTATTGGCAGCATGCGTCGGATAATCCTTGACCTTAATATCCAAGACCGTGGTCAGCCCACCCATGCCTTGTGCACCGATACCGAGTGCATTGACCTTTTCGTACAACTCCAAGCGCAATTCCTCGAGCGCATTGACCGGCCCTCGCGCAATCAACTCATGAATATCGACCGACTCCATGCAAGCCTGCTTCGCGAGCAGCATCGCTTTTTCGGCGGTACCGCCGATACCGATGCCCAATATCCCAGGGGGACACCATCCCGCACCCATCGTCGGTACGGTTTGCATGACCCAATCGACGATGCTGTCGGACGGATTCAACATCGCAAACTTGGATTTGGCTTCGGAACCGCCGCCCTTGGCCGCGATTTCGACTTCGATTTTATTTCCGGGAACGACCTCCATGTATACGACCGCCGGCGTATTGTCTCGCGTATTGATGCGTTTGCCGGCCGGATCGGACAAAATCGATGCACGAAGTAAGTTGTCGGGATGCATGAACGCGCGCCGAACGCCTTCGTTGACCATATCGGTCACACTTTTCCGAGCATCCCATTGCACGTTCATACCGATTTTCAGAAATACCACGACGATGCCGGTATCCTGGCAAATCGGTCGGTGTCCTTCGGCACACATTCTGGAATTAATCAAAATTTGTGCGATTGCATCCTTGGCAGCCAAACTTTGTTCATTTTGATAGGCTCGATACATCGCCTCAATAAAATCACCTGGATGATAATAAGAAATGTATTGCAGCGATTCGAATATGCTTTGGATAAAATCTTCTTGGCGAATCAGTGTCATGCACAATTACCTGAAATATTGGTTATTATACCCATCGTAGATCAAAATTCGGCACCGGGGCGCGTCAAAGGACGCCGTGAACCCAGCACCTAAATTATCTAAGACTATTAACCATGGCTAATGGCCTATGAAATTTAGGTGCTGGGTGAATACGTCCAGGTAGGCTCTATGCCAGCTCCATGCTGATCCCTCACCTAACGCTAGGTAAGGGGCCGAACACCCTGGTGCCTCCTTAGGCACTGCCGAAATTTGAATTGCGAAAGGTATAGTTTGGACGCAGCTTTCTTTGTTGCTGTATTTAATATTTTCGCAACGTTTTTAGATTAATTTACACTTATCGACTTGCCATCAATCGTCACCGCAACCTCTCGATGAAGCTTTTATCGATCCGACAGCCGCCGATTTCAGGGTAATCGGTCAAGCTTTGCTCAAAGTCTCGAAAAGTCGGATGCTGAAAAGCAATCCGCGAAATTTTTCCGGATTGAATTTCAAATTCCATTGCACCGCCTTTCGGCCAAGGCGAACCGTCTTGCGTCGTAAACATCAATAAACCGATATGACCTAATGGCTTGCCTTGTTCAATGGCCGGCCGCGTACAACTTAGTTGATCGATATAAAGCCAAGAAAAAACCTGTTCGAATTGCTGATAACCGATTACTATCCCTTCTCCGGGCATATAGTCGATGCCGAGCAAACTCTCTAGGCCGAATTCGCCAAGATGATTCTGCAATAGTACCTTACCGCCTCCTTCTTTAGGAGTAGCGATCAACGGATAAATCTGTCTCGCCATTTCCGCCGGATTTTTGTTTTGAATCACCGCGGTTAATTGACGTCCGATCGATTGTACCGGTCCTAGCACGCTTTCTTTCTTTTGGCGGGCATCCTGAATGGCCTGCCAATCTTGTGCGCTATTGACGGACAAGCCCATCATCGCCATTGTTTGAAAATCCTCATCAATCAAACAGCCGGAAAAATTACGGCTTCGAAATTGTTGGAGCGTTGCCGGTCGAAGGTCATCGGCAGTAGCGCGAATTTTCGGAATATTGTAGTTCGACCAGTCCGGAGACTGAGCGAGATAATAATAAAGCACTGCATTTCGGTCGAATTTATTAAACCCCAAGCCTCGCAAGACTAGCTTTAATTTACGGCATTGGCTTTCAACTTCGCCGTATTTCCTCCAATCCGGCTGCAAATTCGGCTTCTCATCGATTGGAGATTTTTCCATTAATTGCCTGAGCTCGATATTGCCTTCACCCATTCGAATCGGCATGCTCAATAACTCCTGCAACGAAACATCCCTCGCACTGGGTATCCCTGCGGAAACTTGTTTGAGTAATAAAGAAGAGCGTATCTCAGGGTAAATTCTCAATTCGCCCAATTGTTTCGATCCACCTGCAAACGGATTACCGCCTTCGACGACTTCATAAACCGGCAGACGCGTCTCTCTAAATACCGTCTTATTGCCATCGCTCTGTATAGCGAGCGGCAAGGTATGAGTCTCGGTACTGACTTTTGCTTCGGACGGCGCCGATACCGCAGTTTGTCCGATCGGACTCTGCACCCATTCGTCGGCCAACTTGCCCATCACGGCAATACCGATACCGACCCCGGTCAAGGCCAAAAGATTTGTACTTTTATGAACATCACCGATAATTTTTGAAATGTCGGTATCGCTCTGATTACTGGTCATGAATTGGTAATCGATCGTAGTGTCCTTACTTAAATCCAGCCTCAGCCATGGCGTTAGCGCGGCTTTGCGCGTTTCGAGATTGAAGTTGCATTTTCCGCTGCTACCTTGATAAACGAGTGCCGTAACCTCCTGCTTATAATTTAGCGCTTCGTTTTTAACTTTAAAAACAACCCCCGCTGTCGAACTTCCTTTCTCATAGCCGGACCCTATTTCGCTGCAGCCCGTTTTGAGCGTACTATCGCCTTTTAACTCGAATTCGGAAAATAACTGAACGTAATAGTCGTCTCCATCAACGGCTTGATAACCGCCGAGAGGCTTTAAATCATTTGCTTGAGCAACCGGATAATCGACCGCAATCTGGCGGGAAGAAGCGCATCCTGTTAGGACAAGACCAACCGCTCCTGCGAGTTGCAACAGAAAAAAATTACGAAAACGCATGCTCATACCTTAAATAATAAAAAATGACATAAACGATCACTTTGTGTATTCGACTCGTTCATTCGACCATCGACTGCAAAATAACGAATTTACGATTAGCGGCAATAACCGAAACATTGCCGAACAATTTCTTCAACTCCAGATGATAACCCAAGTGACGATTACCGATGACCAGCAACTTCCCTCCTTGCTTTATGACCTCTCTAGCCTGCCGAAACATTTTAGCGGCGATCATATCGCCGACTGCATTCTGTTGATGAAAAGGAGGATTGCACAAAATCACATCGGCCGATTTAGCGGTAAAGTCGGACAAACAATCGCCGACACTAAAATTCGCTAACCTGCTCTCGCCGAAAGCCAGTTTAAAATTTTCCCGCGCCGACGCAATCGCCATGAACGACTCGTCTACGAAATGAACCACTGCATTCGGATTGCGTTCAGCTGCAAGCAAGCCAACGATACCATTACCGCAACCAAGATCGATGATAGTTTCGGCATTGGGAAAACAACCGATATGCTCGATAAAAAACCGAGTACCGATATCGAGACTGTCTCGAGAAAACACATTGGCATGATTAACGATCGTATAATTCGTCCCCTCTAACCGATAACTGACCGGATAAGGATTTACCGGCAACGAAATATTATCGTCCAGTTCGGAAAAAATTAGTCGCGATTTTTTCCATGCCCTCGCGGTGCTTGTTGGACCGACAATCGTTTCCAATAAACTCCAAACCGTAGCGCTGAGATTTTTGACCATCCCGATTGTGATAACTCGAGTAGCCGGGGTCATGAAAGACCGTAACGAAATCAATTGGTATTCGAGCAATGCCAATGTTTTCGGCGACTTAATCACAATTAAATCATAACTTTGCTCGGGCAACTCGAGACTTGTCATCAACCGAACGCCGTCTATCGACAAGGCATTCTCGGAAAAATTTATTAGTGTCGCTTGTTGGCTTAAATAGGAGTCGGATAATGCAGACGGCATGAAGCCATGTAAGGCGACCGTTAGAGCACCGAAACTGTCATTAACGATCAAGACGCGAGCGCCAATAGAAGGCAATTGAACTTCGGACAGATAATTCAGCAAATATTCGTCGGAAGCATCGTATGCCCTAAGTTGCTCACGCCGACGTAAGGGCAAGCGCCGCAAGTTAAATCGACCTTGCGGGACCGATAAGAGATCAGCCATAAGAAAACAAATATTTTAATGGGCGGTTCTGTGGCATCATTGATGAAGAAATCGGCAAGCCATAATCGGCGCGATATTATAGCCCAGAATTAAACCTTATCTTTAGTCTTGCTTTTTTTGCATTTCAAGGCTAAATTCGCGCGGCTTTTCATTTACTTGAGTAATATTACTTGCAACCCAGCTTATTACCTACCACGACACCGACTCATCCGAAGCCTATTTTCGACGAACTAGCCGATCAATTGATCGATAGAGGCTGGCATGTCATTGAAAATTACTTCGATACTACGTTAATAAAAAGCTTAGTTGCCGACCTTAAAGCCTACGATAACGATGGCGAACTAACTCCGGCCGGCATCGGCCGGGGCATCGGCTTCACGTTGGACGAAAATATCCGCGGCGATAAAACCCGGTGGCTTACACGAAGTACCGATGCGCAAAAGCGCTATTTAGACGAAATGGACATGCTTCGTCATGAAATCAACCGGCTACTCTTCATGGGCTTATTCGAATATGAAAGCCATTTTGCATGCTATGAACCGGGTGCTTATTATCTTAAGCATAGGGACAGTTTTCGAGGTGCGGCAGGGCGGATCTTAACGACAGTGGCTTACCTTAACGAAACTTGGCAAAACGAAGATGGCGGTTTTCTGGCCCTTTATAACCCGAAAAGTGAACAAGTCGCAGCACGAATCATGCCTTTGGCAGGAACACTGGTCGTCTTTCTCAGCGAAGATATACCGCACGAGGTCGAGCCGACACACCGTCAACGCTTGAGTATTGCCGGCTGGTTTAAATGCCATACCGGCGAAGTTATCTAAGGAGCGTGGTTTTTGTAGCTCTCGATAAAATATGCATTCCCGCGACGATAGTAAAGGCCATGAAAACAAAAATGCCGTCTTAACGACAAGGTCCTTTGTCAAGCAACTCAAAACCAAAATTAGGCTAAATGGGTATGTTTCCTTAGCACCGACTCAATAGCCTGTTATCAATTTCCGGCGTGTTTGGTAAGATACGTTCAGTAACTTACAAATTCGAAGCAATCTTCTCTTTATTAGGATCGAGACCACCATGAAAAAACCATCCTTAGCATTATTAGTCAGCGTACTGACAGCTTCAATTCCGCAAATGAATGTTCAAGCCGCGGATGTCGACGCCGGCCGAGCAGCTTTTGAAACCTGTCGAGGCTGCCACAGCATCCCCGCCTACAGTAATGCCTACCCGACTTATTATGTGCCGAAAATCGGCGGACAACGCGCAGACTATGTGGCTTCGGCATTGAAAGCTTATCGAGAAAAAAATCGCCCGCATGGCACCATGAAAGCCAATACCTACGACCTAAGCGATCAAACTATCGAAAATATCGCCGCTTATATTGAATCCGCGCCGGGCAAAGAAACCAAAAGCCCAGCCGGAGGCGATCCGGCTGCGGGCAAAAAACTCGCTCAATCTTGCCTAAGCTGCCATGCAGAAAGTAAAGATGCGCAAAGCAATGTACCGAGATTGGCCGGTCAATACGGCAATTATCTGGTCAAAGCCATGAAAGACTATCAATCCGGCAAAAGAAACAACTCTATCATGCAGTCAATGCTGCAAGGCTTATCGGGTGACGACTTGGAGAATATCTCGGCCTATTTTGCAAGCTTGAAAGGTTTAACCACTACCGATTAAATCGTAAGTATTCACAGTCTCCCTCATTCAAAAAGAGGGAGACTGAATATTTATTCCTAGGAAGGAAGTTGATACTTTTTTGAGATACTCCAAACGCAAGCCCAAGCGTTCTTTCCTAAATAAGCTTAAACGACTGGCGCTTTATCTAACTCTATTTTTTATAACAAGCTCTTTGTTATCGGTCGTTTTGCTACGTCATATACCAGTACCCGTATCGGTATTCATGCTATATCGCCACGCAGAATATTTTCAACAACATCGATCATTCAAAACAATCGATTATCGCTGGGTAAAGAACGAACACATCTCACGCTACGCCTTCTCGGCAGTCATTGCATCCGAAGACCAACGTTTTTTTAGTCACCACGGCTTCGATTTCAATGAAATGCAGAATGCTATCGATCAATACTTAAAAGGCGGAAAACTCCGGGGCGCCAGCACGATTAGCCAACAAGTCGCCAAAAACCTATTCCTGACGCCCTCCAAAAGCTTTTGGCGCAAAGGGTTCGAATTTTGGTTTACCGGACTGATTGAAATGCTTTGGCACAAAGACCGCATTCTAGAAGTGTATTTAAATATTGCGGAATTCGGCGATCATCTCTTCGGTATCGAATCGGCCAGTCAACGTTATTTCGGTATACCCGCCAGTCAATTGAGTCCTTCGCAAGCGGCACTATTAGCAGCGACGCTGCCCAATCCTCATTTATATAAGGCAGACAAACCTACGCCGTATTTACTCAAGCGCAAAGCCTGGATAATGAAGCAAATGAAAAATTTGAATTACCGGCATCGGCAACATTCATCCTAAATTCAGGCATTTCAACCATGAAGCTCATGAAATTAATTCGGAGTGGGCAAAGCGCATAACACTTTGCCCATCGCATTTTTATAATAAAGGCTTAGTCGGCGTTTTATTCGCCTTTCTATGTCCTCTCCATACCAACCATCCGCCCAACCATAACGCGAACCAGGAAATAAAATTAACAAACGAAAAACCGTTGATCTCCTGCCCCATCGATCTGAACAATTTATCCCAATCTTTTCGATTCTTATCTTGCCCATAAGGCTCGACAACTTTATTAGATGTGACTTGCCAAAGCTGTGCATACATATAGGCATAATCATGTACTAACCCGGGAATCAGCAACAAACCGGTCGGACTCAATAGCGCCCATAATGGTCTCGGAATCGAAGCGCCGTCGAATTCAAAGCCTTTAGGGATTAAAATCATGGAACCATCGGACAATTCGTAATACCAATTTTCGGTTAAAACCCATTTTCTGACTTCAAAAATCGAAGCTACAATTTTTTGCAATTTTGTGTTCTGATTTTTTGTCGGTATAGGCACTGGTTTAACGGCCGGCATTGAATCTAAAGAGATCGCTGGCAAAGCATCCAGGTGTATAAATATTTTAATGATATACAACAACAAATAGCCTGCCAGAAGCACAGTGGCAATCCAACCAATCCAGTAAATGAAATCAAGCATAAGTCCCCCTTCGAATTATTTTGTATTTATTGAGGCTGATAAGAGCCTACTTTCTAAGCACTAACAACCTGGCTTCCTATGGCTTGAAAAAACGATAACGTTACAAGGATGAATGTAACTATTCAGTCCCCCGGCAATTATCGTTCCCACGCTCTGCGTGGGAACGCCTGAGTACCGCTCCAGCGGTACGAGACGCTAGAGCGTCTCGGTCTTCATTCCCACGCCAGAGCGTGGGAACGATAGGGGGTGTGAATAATTACAGATGAATAGAAAACCGTCTTAATCTTAAGGTATACACGAATCAAATTGCAAAGAAATTATTTTTAATTTCATAAGTTTAACTATCACGCCACACTACTTTCGGTAATTAATTTCTGAAACTCCTGTTCCGAAACGATATCACGATTCGTTTCTACACGATCGAGATAAACCAATCCATCCAAGTGGTCGTATTCATGTTGAAAAACCCTCGCGACAAAATCCTCCAAAATCAGCGTCTGACTGACTCCCTGCTGATTAAGATATCTAACGCTAATTTTGCGGAACCGAGGCACTAAAGCCCGAATACCTGGAATACTCAAACAACCTTCCCAATCCTTTGCGATCTCGTTCGATAACGCATTAAATTCGGGATTGACCATCACAGTTGGATCCATAGTAGGGGCCTTAGGATATCGAGGGGTAGAACGCGAAGCGACGATCATTATCCTAAGCGATTCGCCAATTTGCGGAGCGGCCAAACCAACCCCCTCGGTACTTGCCAATGTTACTTGCATCGCAGCTATTACATCTGTCACAGACGGATCGTCGACTCGTTCGACCGGCATGGCAATTCGCCTTAGGACCTGTGCGCCGATTTGCTCGATAGCGCAGATGTTTGTATTACTATTCATCATTTTACATTACTCCCTTTATACTCAAAAAACGGCTAACTTTATGAAGGTATGGGGTGTGGCTAGCGAGGATGACGGCAGCAGGGATTGCTGCCGTCAAGCCCCCATGGATGGGTTTACCCAGCACCTAAATTCCATAGTCCATTGGCTATGGTTAACTATCTGAGATAATTTAGGTGCTGGGTGAACGGCGGTCCTCGATAGACATATCCCATACCTTTTTTCTTAGACGGTTTTTCGATCAAAAGGGAGTAGCCTAAAAAATCCTACAAAAGAAGCCGACTCAAAAGTCCGTTCGTCTAAAAGCCTTGTTGTAATATTGCGATCAAGGCTTGCCGTTCGGACTTCGGCGATACTTGCGTTTGAAATATCGCATGAATATCGCGGATTATTTCAGGATCTATCAAGTTGCGATAATCGACAAGTTCAGTATCTTTAGGGACAGAAAATTCAGGCATCAAGGCAACACCCATGCCGGCACGAACCATGTTCAAAATCCATTCTTCGCTATTACTCCGATAGGCCGCATATAATTCAATATGTAAATCCCGACACACACTTTTAAGTTTTTCGCGTAACTCGCAATTGAGCCTATCTAGATAAGGTTCGGATTGCAAAGCTTTTAAATCGATATTCTGCATTTGCTTAAATCGATGCTGATTACTGAAAACGACGACGTAACGCTCCCGGTATAGCAATAACGACTGAAAGGGCCGGACCGGCAAAACAATCGGCGCGCTGATCACCAGATCGAGATAACCTGCATCCAATTGCCTCAGTAAATTACTCTCGGTATCGACTATCAACTCCAGCTCGATACGAGGAAAATCGCGTTGAAAATCTGCGAATACCGGATTCAAGCTCTGCGAACCGATCGTATTCATCATGCCGACACGAATAGGCACAGTATTCAAACGGGTAAATCGTATCGCTTCAGCTTTGATGGCCTGCGCTTCAAGAAAAATCCGGCGCAGATTCGGTTCGACCAAACGACCTAACGCAGTTAAATGGCATCCCCCTCTATCCCTTACAAAAATTTCGCCGCCCAACTCCTCCTCAAGCTTTTTAATTGCTTGTGTCATTGATGGCTGTGAGACATAGACCGCTTGTGCTGCGCGTGTGAACGTGCCTTTATCGCAAACCGCCAGGAAGTAACGAATTTGATGCATTTCCATAACAGCTAGCCTAATTGCATAGAGAAAAACTATTCTTTCATAGAAAGCGGCTATTTTACATAATTAATAAATAGTTGTTACATAACGCAGCCCATTAAAGAACTATACGAGATACTTATGCAAGCGGCAAAGTTAATTGTCATGTATCCTAAACCGACCGACCTGGATGTCTTCGAGCACCGCTATACAGAAGAGCACGTACCTATGGCCGTAGAAAAAATGGTTGGTAAAACACGCTTCGTCGCCTCATTGATAACTTCGACTGCCGATGGCAAGCCAGCGCCTTATCACCGAATAGCCGAAGTTTATTTTCCGTCGATGCCGGCACTAGAAGCCTGTTTAAATTCAATCGGCGGACAGGAAACGGCTAAACATGCCGTTGAAATTTCGAGCGGCGGCGCACCTTTATTCCTAATTTCCGAAGTCGAAACTGTCGACTTTTAGCCAACCCCATCAGGAGACTGTGATGAACAAAGGCATAATAACTACAAAACGTTCACGGATCTTAACCTATCGTCTTTTTGTCGAGCAGTTGTTGATCGCAGCTTTTTTACTCTCGAGCTTGATTATCGTTTCACCGGCGCATGCCCATCGTGGGGCGGTTGATGAAATCGACGCCTGCAATATCCGTGTCGGAGTCGATAGCGTCCATTTCACCGCTTACACCCCTGAATTATCGGGCAGCAAAGGCTATTGCAATGCGATTCCGGAAGTCGGTCAAACACATTTGGTCTTTGATTACGGCGGCAAGGCATTACGCACGATCGACGTGGAATTCGAAATCACGAAGGAGCCGGAAGGCACCCGAATTTTTCATCAAGAACCGCAAAAAGTCAAAACCGGATCGTTTAGCGGCATTGTCGACTTTAGCAAGTACGGCGCGGGAAATTATTTGGCCCATATCACGATCGTCGACAACGATAAGCAACTCGATTCGCATATCCCTTTTTCAGTAGGCCTCGAAGATCCCGATAGCTTCAATTTTAAACCATTACTATTCGTATTCGGTTTATCGGCTTTTGTGGTGCTGGCATTTATGTATGTGAGTAAGGATAACGATAAACCTAGCGACACGCCAGAAGCCTAATCAGAACCCAATTTCAAAATCCGGAATGCGTCAATGATTGATTTCTCGAAAATCAAACCCCACCTGACCAAACGCAACATGTGGTTGGCAGCGATTTTTCTGTCACCCATTCTGTTAGTGTTAATCATGTTGTTGATGGAAACCGGGAACAGTGATTATGCTCAGATGGGCAACGCCGTTTACCGGCCCGAGTCAATTCAAGGCCTGTGCCAAACAGCACAGCTTAAGGGATCTGCCGGCGCCACCCATGGCGAATCCACCGCGGACGGAATCAAGTATAACGTCCGAACACCTTTAAATTACGATCCGACATTCCCTCACCCGTTGTTATTGGTATTATCGCCCGCCGGTTCCAATCGAGCCAAAACCGAAAAAACGACCGATCTAACACTAGCGGCAACAACCGCCGGTATGATTGTCGCTTATGCGGACCACCCGCCCCTATCGCCCACCACGACCGTCGAACTCGGCACTATTCCCGAACTGATCGCCAAAAAATGGTGTATCGACAATAAAAGAATCTATATCACGGGTCATTCCGATGGAGGCACCTCCGCCATGGCCTTGGCATTCATGTCCGGCACCAAGCATATTCCAAGCGCCATTGCTCCCAGCGCGGCCGGCATCAATTATCAAGAGTTGCGCCAACGCCGCTGCCCCGATCCGATACCGGCCATGATCATGCATAGCGCAAAAGACAAGCTGTTTCCGGGTTACGGAAAGGAATCGGCGGGGTGGTGGGCGATATGCAACCAATGCGACCCGATTCCCGAACCTCTCGATAACGGATGTAGCGCTTACACGAACTGCGCTAGCGGTATAAAAACCTGGTATTGCGAAGGCGATAAACCGCATTCGCAATGGCCGGATATCAATGCAACGTTGATTGATTTTTTTGTTTCATCAGACTAAGGACTTGGCAACTCGATTGGCAGGTGTCGGCGGCAGGGCAGATTTTTTGCTCCTGCAAAATCTGCATTCACCCAGCACCTAAATTCCAAAGGTCGTTGGCTATGGTTAGCTTTCTTGGATAATTTAGGTGCAGGGGTCACGGCGTCCTTTGACGGTCACCCCGGTGCCGAATTTCGATCTATGCTGAGCATAAAAGCAACCTTAGGCTCGATGGACCAAACGTGAGTTTCATCGATTATTTCAAACGACTGCTGAGAAGTAAAAAACCGCAAACGCTAGGTATGGCATGAATTCCGGCGCCGAATTTTGATCTGCGATAGATACACGACCTTTCCTTTGTCAATTCGAGCTGCACCCAAATCTTCCGAAAACAGCACTCAGGAGGCGAACATGAATCAAGCCAAACTCCAAACTTTAGCATTCACCTTGGCGATTAGTCTGACGAGCTTAATTTTGGTCGCTTATTCATCAACTGCGGCCTCTCGCTCAAAGGTTCAGTTGCAAGTGTTGGGTGCCGGCGGCCCTGAAATCAACGACCGTCGCGCGGGGAGTTCTTATTTGCTGCGGATCGACGATAAAGCAGTAGTCATGATCGATACCGGCCCCGGTAGCAGCCTTAATTTCGAAAAATCCGGCGCTGATTTCAACGATTTGCAGGCCTTGTTATTCACGCATTTTCATGTAGATCACAGTAGCGATTTTCCAGCCTTGGTAAAAGGCTCCTATTTTACCGACCGAAAAAAAGACTTACCGGTCTATGGCCCATCAGGCAACGATCTTATGCCTTCGACAAAGGAATTTATAGATAAATTGTTCGGTAAAAGCGGCATCTACCGTTACCTAAATGAATACATCAACTCCGATAGCCAAAGTAATTATAAAATACAAGCTCACAACGTCCGTTTCGCTAAAAATAAGATACAAACATTCAACATTGCACCGAATTTAACCATCAGCGCCATATCCGTACATCATGGACCCTTGCCCGCTTTAGCCTGGCGTATCGACGCAGAAGACTGCAGCATCGTCATCTCCGGCGACACCAGCAATGAATACAATACCCTAATCAAGCTTATCGAAGGCTCCGACCTGCTGATCGCCCATCACGCCATCCCTGAACAGGCTACTGGAGCCGCTCGTAATCTGCACATGCCACCTTCGGAAATCGGCAAAATCACACAAGCCGCAAAGGTCAAGCATTTAGTCTTATCGCACCGCATGCGGCGAACCGAAGGCTCGGAAGAAGAAACCTCGGCAATCATACGCAAATACTTTCCGGGACCGATCGATTTTGCCGACGATTTGGAGAGTTACCCATTGACCGGCTGTGGAAAGTAGCTGCTGACCGTACCTAACGCTCATGAAGAACCCACTATCGCCCCAACAAATGAAAGTTCGGCGTGGCCTAACGAGACCTAGGAAGGAAGACCATAAGCTAAACCAAATTGACTAAACGTTCTAAGCGACAGGGTAACATATTGATATATTAATTATTTTAATGCATTTACCCTGAATTGCTGCCTTGATCAACTTTGAACTTTGACAGAGACTTTACGAAATTGAATTTTTAAAGCTTCGGTAATCAATTTGCGGTATTTCCAAAGTTACCAACACAGATAGTCGGTAATCAAGAACATTTATCCAAAAAATTGATACGTCTTCCTGTTGGGCATTAGAAACCATGAGACTTCTGAATCTTCAATACGAATGAAAATTTTTGGAAAGAATGCTTTTCTGATAGGGTTTTATTGACTTGTTCTATGAATAAAAAAAATCAGAACAAGGATTAGATAAGTTACCTAAAATTGATGATTGGGTAACTAACTGTAAGATTTTTATCTATAGATCCGCAGGCTACGGTAGAAGTTAAGGCACGCTTAAAGCTATTGCTATTTTTATATATAAATCAATAACTTTTGAGGAGTAATGGCGGAGAGACAGAGATTCGAACTCTGGGTGGGCTACAAACCCACGACGGTTTTCAAGACCGCTGCCTTAAACCACTCAGCCATCTCTCCGTGAGCCGCTTATGATAACGGATCGAATTTATTATTCAAGTTTTTTTTCTATTTTTTCAGCCCTTCTTTTAAAGAATTTCTTTTAATGGAAGCCGTTAAGACTCCTTCTTTTGGCCTCACAATCCCTCAAACCGGTTTACTGCCGTAAGCTCCACCGCCGGGCGTTTCGATTTGCAGCACGTCTCCGGCTTGCATTTCGACTTGGGCGCAACCGTCTAAAGACTCGACGGCCCCGCTTTCTCGCCATACGCTATTTTTGCCGACTGCGCCGGGCTCACCGCCGTGCAGTCCGAATGGGGCGGTTGTGCGGTGGCTCGATAGAATGTTGACGCTCATCGGTTCGAGAAATTTTATTCTGCGAACGACCCCATCGCCGCCCTTGAACACGCCCTTGCCGCCGCTGCCTTGACGTATCGAAAATTTTTCGAGCAGGACCGGAAAACGCCATTCGAGCACTTCCGGATCGGTGATGCGCGAATTGGTCATGTGCGTATGCACCGCGCTGCAGCCGTCGAAACCGTTGCCGGCGCCGGCACCGCCGCAAATCGTTTCGTAATATTGATAACGCTGATTGCCGAAGGTCAGATTGTTCATCGTGCCTTGCGATCCGGCCAGTACGCCCAAGGCGCCGTACAAGGCGTCGACGATGATTTGCGATGTCTCGACATTGCCGGCGACGACTGCGGCCGGGTACTTCGGATTAAGCATTGAGCCTTCCGGAATGACGATATCGAGCGGCTTGAGACAGCCGGCATTGAGCGGGATATCGTCTTGCACCAAGGTTCTGAAGACATAGAGTACCGCCGCCTTGCAGACTGCCGACGGCGCGTTGAAATTACCGGATTGTTGCGGCGAGGTGCCGCTGAAATCGATACGCGCGGACTCGCGTTCGCGATCGAGAGTCACGCGCACGGCGATTTCGGCGCCGTCGTCGAGCGCATAACGAAATTGCCCATCCGGCAGATTAGCCAAAATCTTGCGCACCGACGCCTCGGCATTGTCCTGCACGAAGCGCATGTAGGCTTGCACGACCGCCAATGAATAATGCGCGATCATTTTATGTAGTTCTTGAGCGCCTTTTTCGTTCGCGGCGATCTGGGCCTGAAAATCGGCAATATTCTGATCGGGATTGCGCGCGGGATAGTCTCCCGACAGCAACCAATGCCTCAGAGCCTCCTCGTTGAAACGGCCTCGTTCGACGATTTTGATGCCCGAAGTCAACACGCCCTCTTCCTCGATCTTGCGACTATGCGATGGCATCGAGCCCGGCGTGATGCCGCCGATATCGGCATGATGGCCGCGTGATGCGGTAAAAAAGAGCAACTGACTCCGATCGAAAACCGGTGTGATGATCGTAATGTCGGGCAAATGCGTACCGCCTCGATAAGGCGAATTGACCAGAAAAACATCGCCGGGAGCCATCGTAAAGTCGCGGTTTTGCAGCAAACCTTTGACGGTTTCGCCCATCGAACCCAGATGCACCGGAATATGCGGCGCGTTTGCGATCAGTTCGCCTTGCGCATCGAACAGCGCGCATGAAAAATCCAGCCTTTCCTTGATATTGACCGAGTGCGCGGTGTTTTGCAGGACGAAACCCATCTGCTCGGCAATCGAGATGAACAGTTTGTTGAAAATTTCCAACATGACCGGATCGGGCGACGCACCGGTCGTTAATGCAGCATGTTCGCTGCCCTGTTGCCGCGTAAGAATCAGATTGTGCCCCTGATCGACCGAGGCCCGCCAGCCTGGGTCGATCACGAGGGTCGAAGTCGGTTCGATGACGATGGCCGGCCCGTCGATGATCCTGCTCCGATTAAATTGTTCGCGCCGATACACGGGCGTTTGCCAATGCCGTCCACGAAAAAATACCAATTCGGTCATCAGCGGCGCGATGTCTTCGAAATCATGCTCCTCTACCGGTATCGATGCCTCTTGCCCGCTGAGCCCGATGACTTCGACGGCCATCGATTCGATAATGAGCGGCTTGTCGGCATAGGTAAATCCGAATTGGCGCAAGTATTGCCGTTCGAAATCGGCCAGCATGACCGGCCGTTCGGCAAATTCGACCGCCAATGCGGTATCGGTGCCCTGGTAGCGTAAAAACAGGCGGCGAACCGCTTCGATGCGATCTTCCGCAACGCCTTGCGCGGCGATCTCGGCATGCCCTTCTTGTTCCAACACATCGAATTCACGCGTTAAAGCGTCCAGAGAAACCTCATTCAATTGCCGCTCCAAGGCTTTTTGCCGAACCGTGCGTAAGTCTGCCAGACCCATGCCGTAGGCCGACAAGACGCCCGCGAACGGATGCAGAATAATACGCCGCATCCCCAAGCGGTCGGCCACCGCGCAGGCATGTTGTCCCGCCGCCGCGCCGTAACAGCACAAAGCATATTCGGAAACGTCGTAGCCTTTTTGCACCGAAATAGTCTTGATGGCCGCCGCCATGTTTTCGACCGCGATATCGAGAAAACCTTCGGCGACTTGTTCGGGGCTTCGGTCATCGCCAGTCACAGCATGTATGCGCTGCGAAAGCTCGGCGAACAAAACTCCAACTCGATCCCGGTCAAGCGGCAGATTGCCTTCGGCGCCGAAAACAGCTGGAAATAGCGGCAATTTCCCCAGCATGATATTCGCATCGGTCACGGTCAACGGACCGCCCCTCCGGTAGCCAGCCGGCCCCGGATTCGCGCCGGCCGAATCGGGACCGACCCGGTAACGCATGCCGTCGAAATGCAGAATCGAGCCGCCGCCCGCCGCGACGGTATGTATCGCCATCATCGGCACGCGCATTCTAACGCCCGCGACCTCGGTTTCGAAGCGGCGCTCGTATTCACCTGCGAAATGCGCGACATCGGTCGAGGTGCCGCCCATGTCGAACGCGATAATTTTGTCGAAACCAGCCTGTTGCGCAACCGCAACCGCGCCAACGATACCGCCGGCCGGGCCCGACAAAATACAATCGCGGCCTCGGAAACGCTTGGCATCGGTCAAGCCGCCGTTCGATTGCATGAACATTAGGCGAACTTCATCCGAGCGCTCGCCGCCCAAACCCGAGGCAACCTGATCGACATAGCGCTGCAACATCGGCGATAAATAGGCATCGACGACGGTCGTATCGCCGCGCCCGACAATCTTCATCAACGGACTGACCTGATGCGAAATGGAGATTTGCGTGAAGCCGATCCGTTCGGCGATTTCTTGCAAACGCAATTCATGCGCCGGATAGCGCCAGGCATGCAGCAACACCACCGCGATCGCGCGCAAACCTTGGTTATAAAGCGTTTGTAACTGCCGTTCGGCAAGCTGCTCGTCCAAGGTTTTAAGCACGCTGCCTTGGGCGTCGATGCGCTCGTCGATTTCGACGACGGTTCGATAAAGTTGCTCAGGCAGTTGGATATTCAGCGCGAAAATATCGGGCCGGTTCTGGTAAGCGATGCGCAGACAATCCTTGAAGCCTTTTGTGATTATTAGCGCGACGGGTTCGCCTTTGCGTTCGAGCAAGGCATTGGTGCCGACCGTCGTGCCCATTTTGACGATTTCGACGGCATCCGCCAGCGGTTCTGCTGGGCCCACATTCAGGATATCACGCATGCCTTGCAGCGCGGCATCTCGGTAACGCTCCGGGTTATCCGACAGTAATTTATGCGTCAGCAGGCGTCCGTCCGGGCTTTTCGCGACAACGTCGGTAAAAGTGCCGCCCCGGTCTATCCAAAATTGCCAGCGTTTGACATCATTCATAGGCGACTCTCATGCCGGTCATTAGTCCCAATTGCCGTTCGGCATGGCCTTGATTGACGGCGATTTCGACTAAGCCGCATGAATTGCAATACCAAAACGGCTCACCTACCGAGGCTTCGCTGAAGGTGCCGGCTTGCTCGAGCCTGCGTCCGTCGACCATTAATATCCGTCCATCCAGTTCGGAACGGTAACGCAGCCCGGTAAAGGCATTGCCGTAGCCGTCGAAATAAATAATTTCGGCCAGATCTTCAGGCCAATCGGCGATATCGACATGGTAAGGTTTTAAATCGTCTGCCGCTTGACCCAGAACGAGGCGTGCCGCGACCGGCGCGAACAAATCGCGGCCGTGAAAACTCATCGAGCAATTTTCGGGACGCCAGACGATTTCGAACCAATCGCGGCGTTCGGCATGTTTGGCCACGGTATTCAACAAGCCGTTATCCGGGCCGACGAATGTTTGTCCGTCCGCCTGCAATACCAATGGTTTACGCGCCCCGCCGACACCGGGATCGACGACGCAGAGAAAAACCGAATCTTGCGGGAACTGTTGCCGCAGTGCGGCCAATATATAGGCCGCAGCTCGCGGATTGCCGCACGGCGCGTTACTGACGAGGTGAATGACGGGATGGGACGGCGCAAGCTGGCGAAGCACGATTTCGACCTGCCCGAGATAAGGGCCAGCCGGCCCGAAATCGGTGAACAGTACGATAGCTGCGCCGGTCATTTACATTGCCAAGACCGACAACCCGGCGTCAACATCGATCGCTTCGCATCCGTTTAGCAGGTTCGAGTTGGCTTTGAGTCCGGCGAAATCGAACAGTTGAGTATCGGCCAATTGCGATGGCGCGACGTTTTGCAGACTCGTGAAGATCGTCTCCAAACGACCTGGAAACTGTTTGTCCCAGGTCTTCAGCATGACTTTCATCGCCTGACGTTGCAGATTTTCCTGAGAGCCGCACAGATTGCACGGAATGATCGGGTAATCGCGGAACGCGGCGAAGCGTTGTATTTCTTTTTCGCGGCAATAGGCGAGCGGCCGGATCACGATGTTTTTCTTGTCATCACTCAAAAGTTTGGGCGGCATCGCCTTCAGTTTGCCGCCGTAAAAAATATTCAGGAAAAAAGTTTCCAAAATATCGTCGCGGTGATGACCTAGGGCTATCTTGGTAATGCCGTTCGCCTCGGCGAAACCATATAAGGTACCGCGCCGCAATCTCGAACACAGACCGCAGGTGGTTTGGCCTTCGGGGATCACGCGCTTGACCACGCTATAGGTGTCTTTCTCGATGATGTGGTAAGGAACGCCGATGGATTCGAGGTATTCGGGCAAGACATGCTCGGGAAAACCCGGTTGCTTCTGATCCAGATTGACCGCCAGCAGTTCGAACTTGACCGGTGCGGTTTTTTGCAGATTCATCAAGATGTCCAGCATCGTGAACGAATCCTTGCCGCCGGACAGGCAAACCATGATTTTATCGCCGTCCTCGATCATGTTGTAATCGGCGATCGCATCGCCGACCGCATGACGCAAACGTTTCTGCAGTTTATTGAATTGGGTTCGGGATTTTTGAATCGGATGAGTCATACGAAATAAATTATAGGCTACGCATCGCGTACCCTTTTTTGGGGCGCGGAAAATAATTTCTAGTTCCCACGGTCCTCCGTGGGAACTCATATCATGGCTGCCGAAGCAAGAACGGTATGCATTCCCACGCTGGAGCGGTGAGAATGAGGAATGCACCAATACTTTCAAAGCCTCCGGCGCGTTGGGAACCAGGAATTGCTGGTGCGCAATGCGCACCCTACGGAAAGAAGGTTCCCGCGCGGAGTCCGTGGGAACCGAATAAATATACCCATCGCAGATTAAAATTCGGCACCAGGGTGTCCGTCAAAGGACGCCGTGAATACATCCCTGTAGGCTCTATGCCAGCTCCATGCTGGCCCCTCACCTAGCGTTAGGTGAGGGGCCGCACACCCTGGCGCCTCCTCAGGCACTGCCGAAATTTGAAGTGCGAAAGGTATA
>JAHJSQ010000159.1 GCA_018830325.1 Gammaproteobacteria bacterium | reverse complement strand
GTGCTGTTCCGCCATGTGCTGAAGAACGGCATGATCCCGATCCTGACCGGCGCGGTGGTCGTGCTGCCGTTGCTGTTCATGGGCAGCCTCATCACCGAGTCTTTTTTCGGCATTCCAGGATTGGGTAGTTACACGATCGACGCGATTCAGGCGCAGGATTTTGCGGTGGTGCGTGCCATGGTGTTCCTCGGTTCCTTCCTTTATATCGTCGGCCTCATCCTCACCGATATTTCCTATTCGTGGGCGGACCCGAGGGTGAGGCTGCAATGAGTGAAGCCTGGGCGAGCTTCGACTTTGTCCTGTTGTGGACCGATGCGTTGATCTTTGCGCTGGTGGTGGGCGTGCTGGGGCTGGTGTTCTTCATCCGTCGCCATGAGCATCTGCGCGCGCCCTGGTGTGCTGTTGCACAACGCCCGATGGCGATGGGCGCGGCACTGGTGCTGAGTGTGTTTGTGGTGATTGGATTGCTCGATTCAGTGCATTACCGTGAAAAGCTGCCCGACAGCCCGGCGGACAAGCCGCATTACTCGGTCGATGTGCTGAGCGTGTTCGATGCGCTGGTCGGCGACCTGCGCACGCAGCAGGAAAAAACCTATTCCGAACCACTGGCAATGCAGTTGTATGCCAAAGAATTCGTGCAGCGCGATGGCGCAACCGTGCGCGAATATCCACGATTGAAGTTTGGCGGCGCGCACCTGCAACAGGAAGCCGATCGGATGCCGGACATCACCCGCCGCAGCCTGATCGGACTGGCACAGGGAATGGCGGCCAGCCTGCTGCTGTTTGGCCTGCTGGCTGCATGGCGCGCCCGCCGCGCCAAGATACCGTTTGGGGAATGGTTGATGCTGTTGGGTGAAGGGCGGCTCGACTGGCCCGCTCGAACAGTGATGGTCATGCTGACCTTGCTGCTGATGCTGGCTGGCGTATTGCTGCATCTGGTCACGGCCTACCATGTATTCGGTACCGACAAGGTGGGCCAGGACGTGCTCTACCTCAGCCTCAAGAGCATCCGTACCGGGCTGGTGATCGGCACGCTCACCACGCTGGTCACGCTGCCGCTGGCGATTGGTTTGGGCATCGCCGCGGGCTATTTTCGGGGCTGGATTGATGATGTTATCCAGTACATATACACCGTGCTGAATTCGATTCCGGGCGTGCTGTTGATCGCGGCGGCGGTGCTCATCGTGCAGGTTTACGTTGAATCCAATCCTGATCTGTTCGACACGGCTGCCCGGCGCGCCGATATTCGACTGTTGGCGCTGTGTCTCATCATGGGTGTAACCAGCTGGACCGGACTGGCGCGGTTGCTGCGCGGCGAATCGCTCAAGCTGCGCACGCTCGATTACGTTGAGGCGGCAAGGGCATTTGGAGTGTCGCATACCCGCATCATCAGCCGCCATATCTTCCCCAACGTGTTTCACCTGGTGCTGATTGCCATCGTGCTCGACTTTTCCGGGCTGGTACTGGCCGAAGCGGTGTTGTCCTACGTCGGTGTCGGGGTTGACCCCAGCATGCACAGCTGGGGCAACATGATCAACGGCTCGCGTCTTGAGCTCGCCCGCGAGCCGGTGGTGTGGTGGCAGCTCGGCGCGGCGTTCACTTTCATGTTCACTCTGGTGCTGGCCGCCAACCTGTTTGCCGACGGCGTGCGCGATGCGTTTGATCCTCGCCAGGGAATCCGCCGATGAAAACCTTGCTCAGCGTTGATCAGCTGGTGACCGTGTTTGGCCATGACGACGATACCCTGCGTGTCGTGGACGGGATCTCTTTCCACGTTGCGGCAGGCGAAACCTATGCGCTGCTCGGTGAGTCGGGTTGCGGCAAGTCGATGACTGCTTTATCGCTGATGCGCTTGCTGCCGGATGGCGGACGTATCGCAGCAGGCGCAGTGCAACTGGAGGGCCAGGATGTGCTGGAACTGCCCGAGCGCGATATGCGTCGCGTACGCGGCGGCGGCATGGCGATGATCTTCCAGGAACCGATGCTGGCCTTGAATCCCGTTATCAAGGTGGGCACACAGATTGCCGAGGCCCTGGCGCTGCATCAGCAGCTTGCAGGGCAGGCGGCATGGGACGCGGCGCGCGAACTGCTGGATTCGGTCGGTGTGCCCGATGCTGCCCGGCGACTCGAGTCCTATCCGTTCGAGCTGTCGGGCGGCTTGCGCCAGCGGGTGATGATCGCGATGGCGCTGGCCGGCAAGCCCAAATTTCTGATTGCGGATGAACCGACCACTGCGCTGGACGTGACCATCCAGGCGCAGGTGCTGGAGGTGTTGCGGCAGCTGCGCGCGGAGCAGCAGATGGGCATGTTGCTGATCACGCACGATCTCGGCGTGGTGGCCGAGAATGCCG
>JAHJSQ010000021.1 GCA_018830325.1 Gammaproteobacteria bacterium | reverse complement strand
TAAGTCATGTATGAGAAGGTGTCAGGCATTGATTTATAAGGCTGTCTGCAACAGGACGTTGCAGTCAGAGCTTACAGGGATGTATTCACGCGTCCTTAGAAATCAATGCCTGACACCAACCTACCGCATGCGCTGAATAGTTACTAATTTCAGTTATTTATCTCAGTCAACGCGGCGGAACGTGCATAGTAAAAAGCTCATTCAAAAACCATCACTATACACTTGGAATTATATTTATCGCATCGCGCTGCTGCATAAAAAAGAATTGCTTGTTGCCCATATCATAGCGATTCTGGGAACGATTGCCAGTGTTCCTGTACCTTTACTAATGCCGCTACTAGTCGACGAAGTGCTGCTCGACAAGCCCGGCCTAGTCATCGCCACGATAAATCGTTTCACACCCGAAGCCTGGCAAGGCCCCATTCTCTATATCCTAACGATTCTACTGCTCAGCCTATTGCTGCGCATTATCTCGATCCTGTTTCACATCATACAAGGCAAACAATTCACTTGCATCGCCAAGGATATCGTTTTTAGAATTCGACGTAACCTGATCGGCCGCCTGCAGACCATTTCGATGTCCGAATACGAAAGCTTGGGCGCCGGTACGGTCGTCACGCACTTGGTCACAGACCTCGATACGATCGATAGCTTTATCGGCACTACGATCAGTCGCTTATTGGTTGCCGTGCTGACCATTGTCGGCACAGCAACTATTTTGCTATGGATGCATTGGCAATTGGGTCTCTTTATTTTGCTGTTGAACCCTATCGTCATCTATTTCACGCGCGCGGTCGGTTCCAGAGTAAAGGACCTCAAGTCGAAAGAAAATGCTTCTTACGGAGTCTTTCAACAAGCCTTGACCGAAACGCTCGAAGCGATTCATCAAATCAGAGCGAGCAACCGAGAGAAACATTATTGCCTGCAACTGATCGACGCAGCGCGCTCGGTCAAAGACTATTCGACCGCCTTTGCCTGGAAAAGCGATGCGGCAACCCGCTTGAGTTTTTTGATTTTTTTATTCGGGTTCGACATATTCCGCGCACTGGCAATGCTGATGGTGTTTTATTCCGACCTTAGTATCGGCCAAATGCTTGCGGTATTCGGTTATCTTTGGTTCATGATGGCGCCGGTTCAGGAAATTTTGGGCATCCAATATGCCTTTTATGCCGCTAAAGGCGCGTTGAATCGAATCAATAAACTCAACGCGCTGCAACAAGAGCCGCATTATCCACATGTTAAAAACCCTTTTAGCCATAAAAAAACAGTCTCGATCCGCGTCGAAAACCTGAATTTCGGTTATAGCGACGAAAAGGTCTTAAACAACATCAAACTTACCATAGCGGCCGGCGAAAAAGTCGCTTTGGTCGGCGCCAGCGGCGGCGGCAAATCGACTCTGGTGCAAACCCTAATCGGCCTCTACACACCCGATAGCGGCACCATTTATTACGACGAGGTCCCGGTCGAACAGATTGGACTCGAAGTTATCCGTGAGCATGTCGTCACGGTATTGCAGCATCCGATTTTGTTTAATGACACGATTCGAACGAATCTGACACTCGGCAAACCGGTCGATGATCGCGAACTCTGGAAAGCCCTTGAGATTGCTCAATTGAAAAGCGCTATCGATGAATTGCCCAAGGGACTTGACACCGTCGTCGGCCGGCAAGGCATGCGCCTGTCGGGCGGACAGCGGCAAAGAATGGCGATCGCCCGCATGATCGTCGCAAATCCGAAAGTCGTGATACTCGACGAAGCCACCTCGGCTCTCGATTCCGAAACCGAACACAAACTGCATCAAGCGATGGCCCGCTTTCTCGAAGGCCGAACGACGATCATTATTGCCCACCGCCTGAGCGCCGTTAAACAAGCCGATCATGTCTATGTATTCGAGGAAGGCGGCATCTGTGAACAAGGCCGCCATGAAACCTTAATCGCACAAAAAGGTCTCTATGCAAAACTCTACGGTGAATATCAATGAGGGGCAAGGAGCAAGAGGCAAGGCACAAGGAATTAAATCACATCGAACCTTGAACCTCGAACCTTGAACCTCGAACCTTGAACCTTGAACCTTGAACCTTGAACCTTGAACCTTGAACCTTGAACCTTGAACCTTGAACCTTGAACCTTGAACCTTAAACCTTCATCATGCCAGAAAACTACGATCTACACAGCCATTCCACCGCATCGGACGGCGCATTATCACCTAGCGAACTGATTCAGAGAGCCAAGGAGCAAGGCGTTACATCCCTTGCATTGACCGACCATGACACGACCGATGGACTCGCCGAAGCCAAGCAAGCGGCAACCGAGGCCGGTATCGATCTGATTTCGGGCATCGAACTATCGACCACCTGGCATAAACACTGCTTACATATCGTCGGCTTGAATATCGACCCGGAAAGCCCGCGCTTGAAAGAAGGCATAGCCAAACTGCAAACAATACGCGGCGAACGTGCCGAACAAATCGCCGCCAAACTCGAAAAGAAACGCATACCCGGTGCGCTCGACGCAGTCAAAGCTGCCGCAGGCGCCGGCATGATTACTCGCACGCACTTCGCGGATTTTTTGTTATCGGAAGGCCATGTCACGACTCAACAAGAGGCTTTCGACCGATACATCGGCCAAGGTAAACCCGCCTATGTCTCGACCGAATGGGTCGGACTCGAAGAAGCTATCGGTTGGATCAAGGAATCGGGTGGGGTTGCGGTATTAGCGCATCCGATGCGTTATAAACTCACTGCTTCCTGGATGAAACGTTTATTAGCCGCGTTCAAAGAAGTCGGCGGCGACGCGATCGAAGTGGTCTGCGGTCGCAACGACCCGGCCGAAATTCAAACCTCGATGCAATACGCGCAAAAATTCGATCTGGCCGGCTCGAAAGGCTCGGATTTTCATAACCCCAAATACGTTTGGGTCGAACTCGGGCGCCTAAACCCGTTACCCGAGCGTATCAAACCTGTTTGGGATTTGTTCGAAGCGCACGCCTAAATATTGGTTATGTATGCGCTAATAATTGAAAAAAACCATGCCTTTTCAAAAACGCTTAAAATTCAAGGCGCGTCGTAGGGTACGCTTCGCGTACCTTTTTTAGGCCGGACAACTCCTGAATACTTGCGAAATGGTATGTGGTGCTTTCTTCACGCGGGCGGGTTACTCAACCCGCTCCGAACGTTTTGCTTTGGCCACGGTCGAAACGTTTAGACAGAGTTGCAAACCCCGTCCTAACAAATCCTCGAGCAACCACACCCTTTTCGAATCGTGTACTTTCGCAGTAACGTTCATGAAGGCCTAGCCATCGCCCCGGCAAATGAAAGCTCTCTGTGTGGGGAGGGCGCGGTCACTCGCCCGACAGGACGCCGTGAATACGTCCGTGTAGGCTCGACGGCGGCTGTCCCTGCCGCCGACGCCTGTCGGCCGAGCAACCGCACCCTCTCCGAAACCGATATTTTCTCTGCCGAGCTTCTTATATCGAAAAATTAGATAATGAGTCCAAATCTACGAACTTTCACAGTAAATATGTACTTCGCGTGGTCACAAATACCACTATCGGTTGACGTGTTAAGCCGATTGAAATTAACATGACTCCAATTCAACCGGATAACAATTATGGGTCAGGAAATCTCAGCATCGCATTACGATTTGGGCGATTTCGACCGGTTCCATCGAAAATTGACTCAGGAAACTTTACTCCTCAGTAAATTATTCGATCGACAAGCCTTTTCGACCCGCCATCCGGTCGCCGGTTTCGAGATTGAAGCCTGGTTGGTCGATGATAACATGGCTCCCGCACCGATTAACGATCGCTTCCTGTCAGGCTTAAACGATCCTTTAGCTTGCGAGGAGTTGGCAAAGTTCAATATCGAACTCAACAGCGTACCGACACCACTGGCCGGCAATCTCGGCAGCCGACTTGCCGAACAATTGCAAACAACCTGGAATAAGGCGCGCCGTCAGGCAGAAAGCTGCAATGCTCACATCATCATGATCGGCACGCTTCCGACACTGAAACAAGCCGACCTCAACCTCGGCAACATGTCGGATCTCAATCGCTACCGTGCCCTAAACGAACAAATCCTGCATTCCCGGGGTAAACCGATACATCTCGATATCACCGGTATCGAACATTTGAAAACCGACCATTATGACGTAATGATGGAATCGGCCACGACGTCATTCCAAATCCACACCCAGGTACCGCTGGCTATCGCGCATCATTTTTATAACGCATCGATTATCGCTTCGGCGCCGATGGTCGCGCTATGCGGCAATGCTCCGTATTTATTCGGTAAAAACCTTTGGCACGAATCGCGAATCCCGCTGTTCGAACAAGCCATCGAAACGGGCGGCTATGCCGGCGCCGCGCAAGGACCGGTCAAACGGGTCAGCTTCGGAACCGGTTATGCTAGAAAAACGATCCTAGAATGCTTTCAAGAAAACCTAGATCATTTCCCAATCTTACTGCCCGAAGATTTAGGCCCCGTCTCGGAAATTTTCGAGCATTTAAAATTGCATAACGGAACGATTTGGCGTTGGAACAGACCGTTGATCGGTTTCGACGACGACGGAACCCCGCATATCCGCATCGAACATCGAACACCCGCAGCCGGACCGACCGTTATCGACGCAATCGCCAATGCCTTATTTTTTTATGGATTGACTAAAAATCTTTGCGATGAAATCATCGACAAAGGCATCTCGGTTCCGTTTAGCCAAGCTAAAGATAATTTCTATCAAGCGGCACGATACGGTTTAGAGAGCCCAATCGTCTGGCTTGATGGGACTAAACACCGCATGCAGTCATTATTCGTAGCCGAGCTCGTCGCACGCGCGGTAATGGGATTAAAATCCCTCGGCATCAGCCGCTGCGATATCGAAAACTTTCTCGGTATCGTGCAACACCGAATCGCCACCAAGCAAACCGGCTCCCAATGGCAACGCGACTACATGACGAACACCCCGGACGACTTTACCGCGATGACCCGGCAATATCTCGACAACCAAAACCAAGGCAAGCCTGTAAGCGAATGGCTGTTAATTTAAACTCTATGTCAATGAATACTGCTCCATTAAATCCTGTGCGACTGAATCAATTCGATTATTTACCGGAAGGCCTATTAACGGCCTCCTCCGAAACCCTGCATGAGATACTGCCCAACCCGACGCTGATCCATTTAACCGGAAAAGACCCGGCACCCTTATTCATATCAGTGTTATTGCATGGCAATGAGCCGACCGGCTTACTCGCAGCGCAGGCCTTACTCAAAAAATACCAAGACCGCGCGCTGCCCCGTTCGGTGTCGATATTTTTCGGCAATACGCAAGCCGCCCGGCTCGGCTTGAGAAGACTCGACCGGCAACCCGATTTCAATCGCATCTGGCCCGGAACCGAATTACCGGACTGCCCTGAAATTCGAATGACCCAACAAGTTGTCGATACTATGCGGGCTAAAAACGTATTCGCGAGTATCGATATTCATAACAATACCGGATTGAATCCGCATTACGCCTGCGTCAATAAACTGGATGACAAATTTTTACAACTGGCATCATTATTCGGTCGCCTAATCGTTTATTTTACGCGTCCGAAAGGTGTGCAATCGGCCGCCTTCGCCGAACTCTGCCCTTCGGTCACTTTGGAATGCGGTAAACCGGATCAACAACACGGCATCGAGCATGCTTTCGAATTTCTCAATAGTTGTTTAAACTTGAGCGATTTCCCGGAACACCCGGTTTACCCGCAAGACATCGACCTTTATCATACGGTTGCCCAAGTTAAAATCCCCAAATCCATAACCTTCAGTTTTCAAGAAATAAAATCCGACTTGCTGCTCAATAAAGATCTCGATCACATGAACTTTAATGAAATACCTGCGGGTACCGTTTGGGGATCCGTAGACGGCCTAAAAACCCTTCCGATTCTTGCCTTGGATGACAATGCGCAAAATATCAGCGATCGATTCTTTAAGATTCAGGACGGCGAATTGCGCATCACGCGCAAAGCCATGCCATCAATGCTGACACTGGACGAAAAAGTCATCAAACAAGATTGTCTCTGTTATTTGATGGAAAGATTACACCCATGAGCTTCTGGAAAACCAAAAAGCTTATCGACATGAGCGTTCAGGAATGGGAATCGCTATGCGACGGCTGCGGCAAATGTTGTTTAAATAAACTGGAAGACGAAGACACCGGCGAGATCTATCTGACCAACGCCGTTTGCGACCTGATCGACCTAAACACTTGCCGTTGTACTCGTTATCAGGAAAGAACCCGGCTGGTGCCCGACTGCGTCGATTTAAAGCAGTCGACGACATGGACCGCTTTCGATTGGATGCCGGAAACGTGCGCTTATCGGCTGCTGGCAATAGGCGAAGACTTACCCGATTGGCACCCTTTGGTTAGCGGCAATCCAGACAGCGTCAAAGAAGCCGGCATATCGATTTCAAGTTTTGCGATCAAAGAATCCGAAGTCGACGATCTGGAAGACCACGTGATCGATTGGCAGTAAACAGTTATTCTTCAAGCATGTCCGATAACCCTAAATTCGGCGGTTTAACCATGAAGCACATGAAGTCCGCTGCTGGATGGGATTTACAGCGTGTAGCCCGTATGCAGCGAAGCGGAATACGGGAATGACGTTGCACCGAGTTTCTGGTTCCCACGGCCCTCCGTGGGAACCCATACCTTGACTGCAGAAGCAACATCGGTATGCATTCCCACGCGGGAGCGGTGGAAACGAGGAAAACATAGCTTTTTAATTCATTATTCTTTCGGACTATTCATTCATGAAAATCATCTCTTGGAACGTCAACGGCATACGCGCCGTGATGGGCAAAGGCTTTGCCGAATCACTGGCTAAACTCGACGCGGATTGCATTCTGTTACAAGAAACCAAGGCACAGGACGACCAAGTCCAAACGGCCCTGGAAAGCATTGACAGTTATCACGTCTATTCCAACTCGGCAGGACGAAAAGGTTATTCCGGCGTCGCGCTATTAACCAAGCAAGAGCCAATACAAATTCTGCAAGATATCGGCATCGACGAGCACGACCAAGAAGGCCGCGTCATCGCGGCCGAATTCGAAAATTTCATTCTGCTTAATGTCTATGTGCCCAATTCCGGCGAAAAACTGGTGCGCCTCGACTACCGGCAAATCTGGGATAAGGAATTGTTGGCCTATTTTCAGCAACTCAATGACCGAAAACCGTTAATCGCTTGCGGCGACTTCAATGTCGCGCATCAAGAAATCGACATCGCCCGCCCGAAAGCCAATTACAATAAATCGGCCGGCTACACCCAAGCCGAAATCGATGGCTTCAGCCGAATGTTGGAAGCTGGCTTCGTCGATACCTTCCGGCATTTACATCCGGACACTGTCGCCTACAGTTGGTGGAGTTACCGAGCCGGTGCGCGCGCAAAAAATATCGGTTGGCGGATCGATTATGTATTGACGAGCCAAACGTTGATCGGCAAAGTCAAAAACGCATTTATCGCGCCCGACATCTTCGGCTCGGATCACTGCCCGGTCGGCATCGAGATCGACCTTTAAGCATGACCTCATATCAAGTACGCGAACATCTAATGCGCGAGCATCGTTCGGCACTGGCCCAATGCAAGGAATGCCCGGAAATGACCGGGCCGGTCGTATCGGGCAGCCCGGTCTTGTCGCCAATTTTGCTGGTCGGCCAAGCCCCTGGGGACAAGGAAGGCGGTTTCGGCAAACCCTTTGCCTGGACAGCCGGAAAAACTTTATTCAAATGGTTCGAAAGCATCGGCCTGAATGAAACCGAATTTCGCCGGCGTGTTTATATGGCCGCAGTATGCCGCTGTTTTCCGGGCAAGAATCCCAAAGGCGGCGACCGTGTACCAAATAGGCAGGAAATAGAAAACTGCGCAAAATGGCTACAAGCCGAAATCGATTTATTGAAACCCGAATTAATCCTTCCGGTCGGCAAACTAGCCATCGCTCAGTTGATGCCGGTCAAAAGGCTCAACGACGTCGTCGGCGGCATTCACAGCGTAACCTTTCACGGTCACCGAACCGACGCGATTCCCCTACCCCATCCGTCCGGCGCCTCGACCTGGCACCGAACCGAACCGGGCATGGCCCTGCTAGAATCGGCCTTGGATAAGATTGAAAGCCATCCGGCTTGGAGCAAGGTCATGAATAGTGAATAGTGAATAGTGAATAGTGAATAGTGAATAGTGAATAGTGAATAGTGAATAGTGAATAGTGAAATGATTGGGTATTTCAGCTTCTTGTCAAGCCCCAACTTCTGCATGTTTTCAAAGCAGATGTATCCCATTTAGCTTCTTTCCTTTACTCGGGAAACATCATGGATGGTATTTGCAACAATGCTATTATCTAACGAATGAGAAACTTGCAAAACATCGAGCATAGATTGACAATCCGGAATCGAAAACGAAAGATGGCCGTAGGTGCGGTTAGTGAAACGTAATCGAACGAATGAAGGCGTTTATTCCTCATAATCCGCTTCGCGATTCGGATCTAGGCGAGCTTTGGGCATTATGTGTAGATTGAAATCATGAGTCCAACGGTATTTAGAGAAAATGGTTACAGGTTCTTCTTTTTCTCAAGAGAAGAAGAGCGAATGCACGTCCATGTAATATCTAGCGAGGGCGAGGCAAAATTTTGGTTAGAACCCGAGATTGAATTGGCAAAGAACTATCGTTATTCCCGAAAGCAACTGAAAGAAATCGAATCACTTGTGGAGGTTCACTACAATGAGCTCATTAGCGCATGGCAACAATACTTTAGAAGTTGAAGTAACAAATATATCAACACATGGTATATGGCTGCTTGCTCATGATAAAGAACTATTCATGCCATACGACAAATTCCCTTGGTTTAAGGATCAGGCAGTTAAGTCAATAATCAACGTGGAAGAGCAATCTCCCGGGCATTTTTATTGGCCGGATCTTGATGTTGATTTAACGGAGGAAATCATCAAACATCCAGAACACTTTCCGCTTAATGCCAAAAACACATAACAATGCTGTAAATTCGAAAGCATTTTTCGTTCGTTGAGCAGTGAGCGGTGAGCGGTGAGCGGTGAGCGGTGAGCGGTGAGCGGTGAGCGGTGAGCGGTGAGCGGTGAGCGGTGAGCGGTGAAATGATGCAGCATTTTGACTACTTGTCAAGCGCCGATTTCACCTTTCACCTTTCACCTTTCACCTTTCACCTTTCACCTTTCACCTTTCACCTTTCACCTTTCACCTTTCACCTTTCACCTTTCACCTTTCACCTTTCACCTTTCACCTTTCACCTTTCAC
>JAHJSQ010000020.1 GCA_018830325.1 Gammaproteobacteria bacterium | reverse complement strand
TCGTGCCGAAGAGTATGCCCATGCTTATTGTCGAATATCCAGCTATCTGCAAACCATGGCTAATCGGGGCTATAATCCGCTCATCGCGATTCAAATGGCTCTTGCTGGGAACGCGGCTATAGGGCGCGAGTAGTTACGTTTTTTCTTAACTTTTGCCATATCGGTAAATTGTTTTGTGGATGCTAAAGAACATGCACGAAATAGCTAACTTTATGAGCATAAAGGGAGTAGGGAGGCTCCCACAGCGCATCCGCCATCCTCTGAGGAATCGACGAATTCATCAATGAAACTTTGGCAATTCAGTAAGCTAATTTTAGCGAAATCCTTAGCTTAATGCGTATTGGGCTTATGCCAGCCTTACAAATTATCAATGCTCGTTAAAATAGCGTTCACAATATTTTTTCAGCAGATCGCGCGCATCATTGCTGCTTCCCAGCACCATGCCAGCCAACAAGGTTAGCGTGAGGCTACGCCCCGGATTCTGCTTAACCCAGTCACGAATTTCCGGGTCCAGCGAGTCTTGCAGCGCGGCTTCCAGTGGATTATGGCGCTTTGTGCGGCGTAAAGGCCCGCATTGACGCCTATCAAGTAGGCTGAATAGGCGCGCGAAGCTCAAAACGATCAACACCAATATCAGATAAACCGCCGCCGTCAATAAAGCCGACACATCCACTGAAAAATACTGAGAAAAGTTATAAAACAACGCCACAGCGCAGAAGCTCAGTGCAATCAGAAAAAAAACGAGCGCAATTGCAACCGCGATGCTTTGTATCTTCAGTCTGTAACGCAGGCTCATGATTACCCGATGTTATCAACCATGGTTTTTATTCAACGATCCAGCAGTTTGCCGATCAACACCCCCACCCCAAATGAGATGGCCAGGCTGGTGAGTGGGTTAGCCTTGACTTCATCCTCCACTTTGCTGAACGAATCTTTCACTTGTTGTTGAGTTTGTTCGGCCGCGTGTTGGAAACCCTGCTGCTTTTCTCCGACATAAGCTGATGACATCGTTTTGATTGTCTTAGCCAAATCGGCGAAATCTTCACGCAATGCCTCGAGTTGTTTTTGCAATTCCTCATTGCTAGCTTGTTGTGTCGCCATAATGCTCATCTCCTGGGAGTAGTGGAATCGTCTTCAAATTTCAACATAACGACTTTGACCAAAATATGCAAGGATATTTCATCGGCCATTTAGTTAAATAGACTCTTCAAGACGCTGCGTGAAAAAGAGCGGGGGGCAGGCTTTACATTTGACACTTACCTTCCACATTTTTTCCGCCCGTTTCAATGCACGGATCACTGTAGGAGTTTTGATTTTGCATTATCTCGTAGCTTTCCGCGTAGTGAGGTCATTCAAAATCGGCTCAAAGGTTTAGAGTCAAGTTAAGCGGTTGGCTGAATGGCTTTGTTCGGCCAATCGTTATCAACAGTAAACGACCGGCCAACTGGCTTGAGATGATCAAACTCCTGTTTCTGGAGCTTGATTCGGATCTCTTCAAAAGACCTAACAACATCCTCTGCATAAAGTCGTTCTCCGCACTGTCGGCAAACTTCTGCTGTTACCCTCAATGCCACAGTGTTGCCACCACCTCGCAATAGTTTCTCTACCGGTTTAGTTTCAAGCTCGCCACCGCATACGGGGCATTTTTCAAATGGAATCATTTCTTCACCCTCACTTTCCAATCATTCCAACGCACGCAATCCGGCTTATAAACTGTGTTCATTACCGCCCAACCATAAATCGCGACCTGGGGATCGCTCCCACATTTTTGTTTTTACTCCCCAGTTGCTAACTGCTTCAACAAAGCCTCGATGAATTCCAGCTTCTCTTCCGTTGCCTTGAACGGCATGATGAAACGCAATTTATCCGCGCCGTCGAATTTGTAGACTTGCGCCTGGGTTTGTATCAATTCGATCAGACGAGCCGTGTCGATCTTCGGTTCGTGTGAGAATACGATGCGACCGCCTCCGGCGTTCGCTTCGATTTTCTTGATGCCGAGTTTTTCGGCTTGCTGTTTCAGTTCGGCGACGCTGAATAGCGTCTTGACTGCTTCCGGTAGCAGGCCGAAGCGGTCGATCATTTCAATTTGCAAGGCTCTGAGGTCATCATGCGTGTCGGTGCTGGCGATGCGTTTGTACAGCACCAGCCGAGCATGGATGTCGGGCAGGTAATCTTCGGGAATCAATGCAGGGGCCTGCAAATCGACTTCGGGACCGGTTTCCATCGGCGCGTCGAGTTCGGGCTGGCGGCCCGATTTCAAGGCATTGACCGCGCGTTCGAGCAGATCGGTGTAGAGAGTGAAGCCGATTTCCTGGATTTGCCCGCTTTGTTCGTCTCCGAGCAATTCGCCGGCACCTCTGATTTCCATGTCGTGCGACGATAGCATGAAGCCCGCGCCGAGGTCGCCCGACGCTTCGAGCGCTTCGAGCCGTTTCAGTGCGTCCTTGGTCATGACCGTTTTCGGCGGAATCACGAAATAGGCGTAGGCCCGATGATGCGAGCGACCTACCCGACCGCGCAATTGATGCAATTGCGCGAGACCGAGCTTGTCGGCGCGGTTGATTACTATCGTGTTTGCGCTGGGTATATCGATGCCGCTTTCGATGATCGTCGTGCTGAGCAATAAGTTGAAGCGCTGGTGATAGAAATCGAGCATTATTTTTTCGAGTTCCCGCTCGGGCATCTGGCCGTGCGCGATTTCGATGCGCGCCTCGGGCACCAGGGTTTCGAGCTGGCGCGCCATTTTTTCCATCGACTTGACATCATTGTGAAGGAAAAACACTTGACCGCCGCGCTTGATTTCGCGCTGGCAAGCCTCTTTAATCTGCGAGTCGATCCATTCGCTGATGAAGGTCTTGATCGCGTGGCGGTTTGGCGGCGGGCTCGCGATGATCGAGATTTCGCGCAGACCCGACATCGCCATGTTCAAGGTTCTCGGAATCGGCGTCGCGGTCAGGGTCAGCATGTCGATCTCGTTGCGCAACTTCTTGAAATGCTCCTTTTGGCGCACGCCGAAACGGTGTTCCTCGTCGATGACGACCAAGCCGAGCTCGCGGTATTTGATCTCGTTCGACAACAGCTTATGCGTGCCTATCACGATATCGACCTTGCCCTGCTCCAGGTCTTCGAGAATCGCTTTTTGCTGCTTCGGCGTCACGAAGCGCGACATCACTTCGATGCGCAACGGCCAGTCGGCGAAGCGATCGCGGAAATTCTGATAATGCTGCTGCGCCAACAGCGTGGTCGGTACCAGCACCGCGACTTGCTTGCCGCTTTGCACCGCTATGAAGGCCGCGCGCATCGATACTTCGGTCTTGCCGAAGCCGACGTCGCCGCAGATAACGCGATCCATTGGCTGCGGGTTGGCCATGTCTTCGAGAATCGCTTCGATCGCGGTTTGCTGATCCGGCGTTTCCTCGAACGGAAAAGCGGCCGCGAAGGCTTGGTATTCGGTGTTGTCGACATCGAAGGCATGGCCTTTTTTCATCGCGCGTTTGGCGTGGATGTCGAGCAATTCGGCCGCGACATCGCGAATGCGCTCCATCGCCTTTTTCTTTGCCTTACTCCACTGGTCGCCGCCGAGCCGGTGCAGCGGCGCGTCTTCGGGGCTGATGCCGGTATAGCGGCCGATCAGGTTCAGCGACGAGACCGGCACGTAGAGTTTGTCGTTGTTCGCATATTCGAGCATCAGGAATTCCGCGGTCATGCCGCCGAGTTCGAGGGTTTGCAGTCCCAGATAGCGTCCGACGCCGTGCTCGACATGCACGACCGGCGAGCCGATCGTCAATTCGTTCAGATTATTGACAATGTTTTCGAGTTCTTTCGCGGCCGATTTACGGCGACGGCGGCGCTGCTGGACTTTTTCGCCGCTCAACTGGCTCTCGGTGATCACGGCGATCGCCGGACTATCCAACCACAAGCCTTGATCGATCGACGCAACCAGCATACATGGCGATTGTTCTGACTTAAGAAAGGCGTCCCAGCTATTGACTTGATGAACCTTGATACCGAATTTGCTTAATTTACCGATCAAGTCCTCGCGGTGTCCAGCCGTTTCGGCGACGAACAACACCTTGCCGGGAAACTCATCGAGAAACTGTTGCAGCGCCCGCGCCGGCTCTTTCAGCTTCGCGTCGATCGTGACCTTGGGCAGCGGCATGCAGTGAAAGTCGATTTCACTTTTACCGCCGAGTCTGGCTTGACTCAGCGTCACACGCGCGAACTTTTCGGTCCGTTCGCGCATTTCCTGCGGCGACAAAAACAACAATCCGGGCTCGAGCAACGGCCGTTCGACATCGTATTTGCGTTGTTCGTAACGCTCTTCTGCCTCGCTATAGAAAGACTTGGTGCTTTGCGCAAAATTATCGGGCGTGACCAACACCGCCGAATCGGGTAGATAATTGAATAACGCGGCAGTGCTTTCGACAAACAGCGGCAAATAATATTCGATGCCGCCGAACGCGACGCCCTTGCTGACGTCGAGATACAAACTGTTCTTTTGCGAAGCGTTCGGGAATCGAGTTCGGAACGCCTGGCGGAAATGCTTGATCGCCTCTTCGGTGAAAGGAAATTCGCGCGCCGGGAACAGTTGAATACGGTCGATTTTTTCGACCGAGAGCTGCGTCTCGGGATCGAAGGTGCGGATCGATTCGATGTCTTCGTCGAACAATTCGATCCGGTAAGGCACCTTACTGCCCATCGGAAACAGATCGACGATGGCGCCGCGTACCGCGAATTCGCCGTGTTGGTAGACCTGCGACACGCACTGATAACCGACGCTTTCGAATTTCGCGCGGTTCAGCTCCAGGTTGAATATATCGCCGACGCCGATCGAAAAACTGTTGGCCAGAACGTGCTCTCGCGGCGCTAGCCGGTGCATTAGTGTCGAAACCGGTACGATCAGCGCGCCGCGTTGGACTTCGGGCAGCGCCGCGAGAGTTCTCAAGCGTTCCGAGACGATGTCCGGCAACGGCGAGAACACGTCGTATGGCAGTGTTTCCCAATCGGGAAAATGCAAAATCGGATGCTTATTTTGCAGAAAGAACGCCAGTTCATGCTCAAGACGCAGTGCTGTTTGACTATCCGGCGTGATAATCACGAACAAGCGTTTTTCTTGTTGTATCGCCGACGCCAGCGCGAGTGAATCGCCGCAACCGTTTAAACCGGTCCAAATTGAAACGGTATGGGGTTCTAATGGAATTTCGGTGGAAAAAATTAAATCTTGGTCTTTGGACATGACTCGGCGTCAAAATTGAGAAATTTAAAATCATTATTATATACGTTTCATGGACGGCTTCTCAGTAGATGCATTTGAAATTTAGAATGGCGGAAACGTTAATCCTCACGATCATAAGATGGCCGGTTTCACCTTAGAGCATGAAAGCACTGATTTCATGCCTGTTCTTAAAGGGTGAATCCCGACCCAACCTTGCATGTATATATTCGTCGGCGTATATTGATAACTAAGGATCATAAGAATACGAACAGTCCTATAAGTGAATATCACGGTTTTCTCTTCAGAATTTACTCAGAGTGAAAATCTCTCCCCGCGTTTGCAAGGATCGCCAAAGTTGCGGTCGTTAAAGGCCGTGTAAGGTTAAAGCTTATGTCTATCGTAAAACGTTTACACTCCATGCCGTTCGGCTCTCATATACTCGACGACGGACGCGTCAATTTCCGCTTGTGGGCGCCCGGCGCGAAGCAAGTCGAACTTTGTTTACAAGGTTTGGCTCCGGAAACACGATTATTGATGGCACCGGAAGATGATGGCTGGTTCGGCATTACCAGCGAATTGGCCAGCGCCGGATTTTATTACCAATACCGAATCGATAAAAAAATACAAGTTCCCGATCCTGCCTCCCGATATCAACCGCAGGATGTCCACGGTTCCAGTCAGGTCATCGATCCTACCGAATGGCAATGGCAAGACGATGATTGGATAGGCCTGCCTTGGGAAGATTCGGTCATTTACGAATTGCATGTCGGCACGTTCAGCAAGGAAGGCACGTTTGCAGGCGTTAAAAAACATCTGGATCACTTGGTCGATTTAGGCGTCACTGCGTTGCAATTGATGCCGATCGCAGACTTCCCCGGGCGCTGTAATTGGGGTTACGACGGTGCACTGTTATTTGCCCCCGACAGCCGCTACGGGACACCCGACGACTTAAAAGACTTGATTGCCAGTGCACATACCAAAGGTCTGATGGTTTTCAACGATGTGGTTTACAATCACTTCGGACCGGAAGGCAATTATCTGCATCATTACGCACCACCATTTTTCAGCGACCGAACGCATACGCCGTGGGGCGCGGCGATAAATTTCGACGGCGAACACAACCATTGGGTACGCCAGTTTTTTATCCATAATGCCTTATATTGGCTTAACGAGTTTCATTTCGACGGCCTACGCTTGGATGCGGTCCATGCCATTTTCGACGAATCCGACCCGGATTTTTTGAGTTGTCTGGCCGAAGCCGTGCGTCGCGGTCCGGGGTTCAATCGGCAAATTCACTTGATACTCGAAAACGACGCCAATGCAGCGCATTACTTGAGGCAAGATTCGGAGCACCCGGAACGTTTTTTTACCGCACAGTGGAATGACGACTTTCATCATACGCTACATGCACAGCTGACCGGAGAACACCAAGGTTATTATCAAGACTACGGCGAGCAGCCGATTCAACACCTAGGTCGTTGCCTTGCCGAAGGCTTTGCTTTCCAGGGAGAAATTTCAAGATACCGAGACGACAATCCGCGCGGCGAACCCTCGAAATATCTACCGCCGACGACTTTTGTCAATTTTCTTCAGACTCACGACCAAATCGGCAACCGAGCCTATGGCGAACGACTATCTGCTCTATGCCCGCCCGAAGCGTTACGGGCCGCAACCGCGATATTGCTGCTAGCCCCTTCCCCGCCGTTGTTGTTCATGGGACAGGAATGGGCCTGCAGCCGTCCTTTCAATTACTTTGTCGACTTCTCCGACGACTTAAATAAGCAAGTCGCCGAAGGCAGGCTCAACGAATTTGCCAAATTTCCCGATTTCAAACCGAACCCCAAAAAGCCGATTCCGACGCCGAATGCGCCGGAAACCTTCGAATCGGCAATACTGGATTGGAACGAAATCGACGAGACGCCGCATCTGCAATGGCTCGAATATCACCGAAAACTATTACGTACTCGAAGCCGGTATATTCGACCGAGACTCTACGGATTGGCCGGAGGACAAGCCGAATACCGAGTTCTCAATGAACATGCTTTATGCGTGCAATGGCCGATGAATGATGGAAGCATTTTAAAAATGATCGCCAACCTCGGCAGCGAACCGGCTTGGGTCAACTGCTTTAGCGATGGCGAAGTCTTGTTTGCCGCCGAGCCCGACGCGTCCGAACGTGTCGAACAGGGCCGGCTGACGCCTTGGTCGGTAATTTTTCTATTGGCCGAAGCCGATAACGAGTCTTAAGAAATATGCACAAAATAACTTTCCTAAACAGCAAGCTTTTTGGTGATTCATGCCCGTTCCTAAGTTTTCTCGATATGCTAAAACCTAGCGGCCATGGCGCTTTCCGATAAACCAAAGGCGGACTCCGTCATTCCGGATTCAACTTATCGGTTACAATTAAACAAGCATTTTAATTTTGAGCAGGTCGCCTCCTGCATTCCCTATCTTCACCGCTTAGGCATTAGTCATTGTTATCTATCGCCTTTTCTGAAAGCCCGCCCGGGGAGTTCGCATGGCTACGATATCGTCGACCATAACACGCTCAATCCTGAAATAGGCGGGGCCGAAGACTTCGACACCCTCATTAGTCGACTTCAACAACACGGCATGGGCTTGATCGCCGACATCGTGCCCAATCATATGGGCATCATGGGCGCCGACAACGATTGGTGGCTCGATGTCCTGGAAAACGGCCCTTCCTCGTCCCATGCCTCATTTTTCGATATCGATTGGCATCCGGTCAAAAAAGTCCTCGAAAACAAGATCTTGATTCCGGTATTGGGCGACCATTACGGAAATATTCTCGAAAAACAAGAACTGAAACTTAGCTTTGACAGCGAGCGCGGCGAGTTCAGCGTTTATTATTACGAACATCGCTTTCCGATCGATCCGCAAACGTATCCATTGATCTTGAGTTCGCAGCACGAACGCTTACATGAGTATTTCGAAGCAGACGATCCCGTCTTACACGAATATCAAACGCTCGATAACAGTTTCGGAAAATTACCCGCCTATACCGAAATAACGCCGGAGTCGATCGATGAAAGAACCCGCGATAAGGAAGTATTTAAAAAACAATTAGCGAGACTTTGTTTAGAGAATGCCCGGCTTACATTATTTATCCGGTCTAGGATAACGGAAATCAATCGACATCCCGAAGACTGCGGCGAACTGCACGCCTTACTGGAACGACAAGCCTATCGCCTGGCTTACTGGCATGTAGCCGGCGATGAAATCAATTATCGCCGTTTTTTCGACATAAATGACCTAGCCGGGCTCAGAGTCGAGGATGCGGAGGTTTTCGACGCCAGCCACCGGCTTGTTCTGAGTCTCGTCGAACAAGGGAAAATCCAGGGCTTGCGAATCGACCATGCCGACGGCTTGCATGATCCGGTCGCTTATTACCGACGCTTGCAATCGGAAAATATGTCTCGTTCCGATAAGGATTGCGCTTCGAAAATTGCTCCTCTTTATATCGTTGCCGAAAAAATCGTCGCGAATTATGAATACCTTAACAGCGACTGGCCCATTCACGGGACCACCGGTTATGAATTTGCCGCGATCGTCAACGGACTGTTTATCGACATGACTGCCGAAAAAGCGTTGACTCGCACTTATACGCGCTTTGTCGGGCATAAACGGGATTTCGACGAGATTCTCTATCAAGCCAAAAAGCATGTGATGGAAACGTCGCTAGCCAGCGAACTCAACATGCTAGCGATCCAACTCAGTAGAGTCGCCGAGGCCAACGCTAAAACCCGCGATTACACCCTCAATGCCTTACACGATGCACTAAAGGAAACCGCATCCTGTTTTCCTGTCTACAGGACTTATATTAATAGCCTAAACGTACGCAAAGAAGACAGCCAATATATCGACTGGGCCGTTCAACAAGGGCGCCAACGCAGTCGAGCATCCGACCTGACGATATTCGGCTTTATCCATGACGTCTTATTATTAAAAACCGGAGACTCGACAGTTTCCCTCAATGACTTATTGAAATTCGTCATGCGCTTTCAGCAATATACCGCGCCGGTCATGGCCAAAGGCACCGAAGACACCGCTCTCTACGAGTACAACCGGCTAGTTTCATTAAACGAGGTCGGTAGCGACCCTAGGCATTTCGGCAACTCGAGCAATGCATTCCATCATTTCAACCAGGAACGCGCACGAAAGTGGCCCCATAGTTTATTATGTCTATCCAGTCACGACACGAAACGAAGCGCCGACACGCGGGCTCGAATCAATGTATTGAGCGAAATTCCGCAGCAATGGCATGAAGCGGTTTTTCGTTGGCATCGCATCAATCGCATCAGAAAAGATAAAAGCGAAGCGGTCATCGCGCGCAACGACGAATATCTGTTTTATCAAACACTCGTGGGCACTTTTCCGCTGGCTGAATTGAGTGAGCCTGAGTTTTCCGCGTATCGAGAACGTATTGAAAATTATATGATCAAAGCCGTACGCGAGGCCAAGCAGTTTAGTTCTTGGACGAATCCGAACACGACTTACGAACAAGCGGTTGGCCGGTTTGTCAAACGTTGCCTGAACGAGACACACTCGACGCCTTTTTTGCCGGATTTTCTCGAATTCGAACATAAGATTCGTCCAGCGGGCTTATTCAATGCTATATCACAAACACTGCTGCTATTAACCTCGCCCGGCGTGCCGGATATCTATCAAGGCAACGAGAACTGGCGGTTCTCGCTGGTCGATCCGGATAACCGCCGACCGGTCGACTTTAATCACCTCGGCAATATCTTGAACGAACTCGATAGCGAAACGAACAAGGGGCGCCATGATTTACTAAAAACTTTGCCAGAAACAATCGAAGACGGGCGCATCAAATTATTTGTGGTCGCGCAAACGCTACGATTTAGGCGCCAATACTCCGACCTGTTTCAAAATGGCGATTACATCAAGCTCGATTGCAGCGGAACACAGTCCGATCATATCGTCGCCTATGCCAGAAAAACACAAGATCGATGGGCTCTAATCGTCGTACCCCGACTGACGATAAGCTTGCTGGATAAAGAAACCCGACGTGTCCGTCCGAAAATTTGGCAAGATACGGCATTGATATTGCCGCAAGGGTCTCCCTTGAAATTTTACGAGCTTTTCAGCCGAAATGCTTTGACGGCAAACGATGATAACGGAAATCGGCAACTTAAATTAGGCGAAGTATTCGAACACTTTCCATTCGCTTTATTGACTAATCTTGCACCGGACTAAGCCAATCTTACGATGCGCTTCGCTAATCAAAATCAGGTATATTTCATCACCTACTGAATAAAGAACAATGCTACGCCCAAGCCGACCGAACACAACATCGCGCCGCCAACCCTAAAACCGAGCGCGCGGCCGCCGATACTCAATGCCATGATACTCTTGACGATCGAATTAACCGCCACCGCGATCAAAATGGCCAATACCGCGACATCGATCGCCAAACCTTCTTGACTCATGCGCGACATCGACAGCGTAATCGGGTCGACATCGGTGATTCCGGAGATCGCCGCGACAAAATAGACTCCGGTATCGCCGAAATAAATCCGCAGCATCCTAGCGATAAATAAAATAGCGAGCAACAACGCCCCGAATTTAAGCGCCATAACTAATTGAAAAGGATTTTCCAGCTTGAGGTCTGTATCGGATTCATAGATATTTGTCGCAGTTCTCCAAAACAGAAATGCAAAGAGATAACTGAGCAACCCCATCAAGAGAAGCGCCGGAAACAAAGGCCTCAACAAAGACGGATTAATGATCGAAGCCAAAAACAAGGTCCGAGGAAACATCGTCGCGCAAGCGGTGAGAATTCCGGCAGACAGCGCATTTTCGTCACCCGGAAATTGCCTTGAAAACCTCGCCAAATTAAGCGTCACCGCGGTCGACGAAGCCAAACCGCCGAATACGCCGGTCAAAACCGGACCGTGCCGGTTACCGGCAATCTTGATCGAAAAATATCCCAAATAAGATATCGTCGCAATCAAGACCACCATCAACCAAACATGATAGGGATTGAATACTTGCCAAGAGTCTAAGTAACGGTCGGGTAAAATCGGCAGTATGACGATCGAAATTAGCAGCAACTTTAGTGTTGCGAATAATTCTCGGCGCTCGATTTTTTTTAACCAACCATGCAGTAAAGGTTTAAAACCGAGTAAAAACGTAACGACGACAGCCGATGAGGAAGCCAAGACGGTATAACCGAAAACAGCCAGCGCGCCGAATGCAAAGGCCAGCAACGAGGCGATGACACTGGTAACACCAAAGTCCTCGGTTCTCTCAAGGCTACTGTGATAAGCAACCATTAATACTAACGTCAATGCCAAAAAAGAAAAACCGATTAAAAGCGGATCCACCTCCCGCGCAAACAATGCCCAAACGCCGCCGAGCAAAGAGATTAGACCGAAAGTACGCAACCCGGCCACACGCGTTCCTTCTCCCCAATCGCGAGACTCCCAACCTCGCTCGAGACCGATTAGTAAACCGATGCCGAGGGCCGTGCCTAACAGTTTGAAATTTTCCAAATCAGTCATGAAGCACCCCTGACGAAATTATCGACTATGCTCATCCGATTTACGATAATCCTAAAGAGAGCAGTTGGCATGTGTTGTAGACCGTTGGTGCTTAGCCAAGTCGAAGCATGAACGGGCTACAACACTTTCACCGGCTTAGTGATGCCTCACCCCCCATAACATGGCTCTCATGAACGCATCCGAAGGGATCAGGGCGAACGATACTCCCTTTTGATCGAAAAAACCGTCTAAGAATAAAAGGAGTCGCTTGAAGCACTCAACTGCTCTTTTTGCAGTAATCGGAACGGCAGCTATTTCTTGCAGTCCAAACGATTAAAAGAATAAGATTCCGGCCGATGAATCATTTCGGCTTAGAATATCACGAATTTTATCGATGATGTCTTTCAGACGGCATCGTTCTATTTCGGAAGCTGATATTTCATTTTTTTCTGGTTCCCACGGTCCTCCGTGGGAACCCATACCTTGTCAGCCGAGACAAGATCGGTATGCATTCCCACGCTGGAGCGGTGGGAACGAGGAAAACTAAGGGCTCTATATGTATAACGATGAGAGCTCCAGCTTGGGTAACCTGTTCAGGAAACTCTAGCTTACCGACAATCAAGAAAAATTGAACGAGCGAGTCGGGGATGATTGAGAATGTGCGGAGCTTGTGTCGGTCTCAGGAAGCTGGAGCTTCCGGGGTGCCTTTCCCAAGCTGGAGCTTGGGAAAGAGCGTGATGTGGGTTGGCCGTTTTTAGCTTGACGCGCATGGCTTGCGAACCCCGTCCTGCTAGGGATATGCTGATCTTTGGGCTTTAGCTGAAGAAACTTGCTAATCAGGTTATGTTATGTCGGTCGAGCAGAAGCGACACCGACTCATCTAATCGGAGGTTATCGACATCATGATCAAGATCAAAAATATCGACCATATTGTGATCCGTGCCCGAAACCCGGAAATCATGATACGTTTTTATTGCGATGTGCTAGGTTGCCGCTTGGAAAAGTCGTCGGAAAAAATCGGCTTGTATCAATTGAGAGCAGGAGCCTCATTGATCGACATCGTTTCAGTCCAAGGCGAACTGGGTCGGCAAGGCGGACGGGCTCCGAGTGAAGAGGGTCGGAATATGCATCATTTTTGCCTGCGCATCGACCCGTTCGATGAACAAGAAATCAAACGGTACTTAGTAGAAAAAAGCGTTAGCTACAGTGATATCGAAACACATTATGGAGCCGAAGGCTACGGACCTTCGTTGTATATCGAAGATCCAGAAAATAATGTTATCGAGCTGAAGGGAGCGGCAAATATTAATTTATAAGTCGCATCAACGCGTCAAGAACATCGCATCGCCATAGCTGAAAAAACGGTATTCTTGTTTTATGGCATGTCGATAAGCCTTCATAATATTGTCGTAACCGGCAAACGCCGAAACCAGCATCAATAAGGTCGACTCGGGTAAATGAAAATTGGTCAGCAAAACATCGACCGATACAAATCGGTAACCCGGCGTAATGAACAAATCGGTATCGCCAAGACCGGGCTCAAGCCTGCCGCTCTTCGAAGCCGATTCCAATGCCCTTACCGCGGTCGTGCCGATCGCGATGACACGACCGCCTCGCGCCTTAGCTTGCTCGACTGCTTGGACTGTCTCAGGGGAAACCGCATAATATTCCTTATGCATTAGATGCTGAGACAAGTCCTCGACTCGCACCGGTTGAAATGTACCGCTTCCGACATGTAGAGTCACAAACGTTTTTGGTACGCCCTTAGCCTCCAACCGATCGAGAATAGCTTGGCTGAAATGCAAGCCGGCGGTCGGCGCCGCCACGGCACCGGCTTCCCTGGCAAACACGGTTTGGTAGCGCTCCAAATCGACAGCATCGTCAGCCCGGTCGATATAAGGCGGCAACGGAATGTGACCGATGCTTTCCAGAATATCGAGCACGCCGGCATCGCCATCGAAGCGAAGCCTAAACAAGTCATCCTCCCTACCCCACACTTCGCAGCAATAATCTCGATCCAGCTCGACAATCGTCCCGGCTTTGGGCGACTTACTCGCCCGCACATGCGCAATGGCTTCATGCCGATCGACGATGCGCTCGATCAAAATTTCCACCTTGCCGCCGGTTTGTTTTTGTCCGAATAGGCGCGCGGGAATCACCTTGGTATCATTAAATACCAATAAATCATCAGGCTCGACCAGATCGATAAAATCGCTGAACTGCCTATCCTGCAAATTTCCGTTAGCGCCATCCAAACACAACAACCGACTGCTAACACGGTCAGGTAAGGGGTATTGAGCAATTAAATGCTCCGGTAAATGATAATTAAAGTCGCTTTTTTTCATGGCGCGCGATAATACCAGTTTGTTCCGAATAATGACACTTAAAAAAACATTGGACAATTGAAAAAATTTCAATATAATGTCCCTTCTTTGCCGGGGTGGCGAAACTGGTAGACGCGCTGGATTCAAAATCCAGTGGTAGCGATACCGTGCCGGTTCGATTCCGGCCCTCGGTACCAAAGAATAATCAAGGCCTTAGCGGTTTTTCCGTTAAGGCCTTTTTTATTGCCTTTTGAAAAATGCAATACTGCCGCAACAAAAGCGATCCTCTGTTCTTTATTGGGTTGCCGGATTTCAATTCTCCCATCAACATTGCAATAAACAGGCTTGTTTACATCACCAACCCCATCAGTTTTATGTAATTGTCCTCGACGTCGCATTTCACTGGCTCTTCGTTGATTTTTGCCTATCGCACATCAAATTTCGGCGCTTCAATATATTCCCCCTCCGGAAGAAAGCTAGGATGAGGGCACAGGGCAAACGCATTAAAATAATCAACATATCAATATGTTATCCTGTTTCTTAGAGCGCAGGCTTAACTTATGACACCCCTCCCTGGGCCCCGTTAGGCCGCGCCGAGCACTGGCGATTTTGCCGAGAATAGCCCGTTAGGGGAGCGGCAGGGATGCCGCTCGTTTTCGGAGGGCTAGGGATAGCCCTTCCGAAAACCCTCGGCAAAATCGTCAG
>JAHJSQ010000019.1 GCA_018830325.1 Gammaproteobacteria bacterium | reverse complement strand
TTTTGGTGGAAATCACGCGCGTTCAGTATTACCATCCGAAGAAGCCCAGGAAGTCCCATCCTCGTGTATCCCGTAAACCCATCAATAAATGGCAGCAGGATAAATCAAAACGGATCGCTGATGCTTAAGTCAACAGCATTGGCACCCCGACTCCTCCTCCGGCACTGCCGAAATTTGAAGTGCGAAAGTTATAGTAGTCATGTAGCTTTTCTAGATTAATGATTTCTATAAAAATAATAAATTTTATCAATGGATTATATTCCTAAAGCGACAAGGAATAATTTGGTTTTCACCCCTATACGTCATTTAACTAATGAGTCATTTGACTGATTGTTCAAATGTTTCCGCCAAAGAATAATCGATTACAGCCATATTCGGCTGCGCCGGTATAAACCGGTGCATTTTTTGACTCTTTGGGGGAATGATCATGAAGACTGTTTACAAGCTAGCCAGTCAAAAGCGAAAACACGGTTTTTTGACGTATCTGCTATTTGCGGCGTTATCGTTAAGTCATGTGCAGGAATCGCAAGCAGGAGCGACTTTTAAAATCGACGAAACCAAATGGTTGAGTCTCGGCGCCGGATTAAGGACAAGCTTTACCTCGGTCGAGTCAGTTGCGGACGGCAATTGGTCGAACGACTTTTTCGTCGACAACATGCGACTGTATCTGAATGCGCAGATTCACGAGTATATCAAGTTGGAAATCAACTCGGAATGTCAAACTTGTAACAATGGCGGTGAACTTCGATTGTTAGATGCCATCGGTAAATTCGAATTTCATCCGATGGCGAATTTGTGGGTCGGGCGCATGCTCGTACCGGCCGAACGCCGCGAAATGAATGGACCGTTTTATAGTGCCGTGCATAGTATTTATGTCACCGGCGACCGGATCAGCGGTACGCCGTTCGAGCCGGCTGATTTCAACACGACGATACGTAACGACGGAACCTCTGCGGGTTCCTTCGGCCGTGACGACGGTGTGACTTTTTGGGGTTCGGTTTGGGATGGCCGCATTCAATACGCGCTAGGTATTTTTCAAGGGCTAAGAGGCGGCGCGAACAAGGATGACAATCTGCTCTATGCACAACGATTGGCTTTCAATTTCTGGGAAGTCGAAAAAAATCCCGGTTATTACACATCGGGTACTTATTACGGCAAGGGTGGAGACATTCTGACCTTGGCGGTATCCAATCAATATCAGGAAGACGGCGTCGGTGTAGTTGGCGATGCCGGTAATTTCAGGGGCACGGCAATCGATTTATTGCTCGAAAAAGTATTGGGGAACGGCGGTGTCGTTACTCTGAACGGCGAATACAAGAACTACGGAATCAATGGTTACAGCATGGCCAGCCGAAAAGCAGGGGGCGGGTTTGCAATGTTCGAAGGCAATGCTTACGACGTGAGCGGCATGTATTTATTTCCGCAAACAATCGGTATCGGCCAATTTCAACCCTTCGTTCGTTATGTCAACGTCATGCCGAAAAGTAGCCCGGACCGGAATATGTTCGAGGCCGGTGTGAATTATGTCATTGACGGACATAACGCACGGATCGGTTTAAGTTGGCAATACGGCGATTTGATGACTAAGGGGCTCAATTATAGGGACGATGCGACAGGCGACCAAACCAATGCCTTCCTTCTTGGTTTCCAATACCAAATCTAATTTCAATTACCTCGGGAACAGACTATGAAGAAACTATCGAAAAATCTTAAATTATTGAGCATTGCGGCCGTTGCATCGTTTTTTTCGGTTACGGCTCCGACCGCTTCCGCCGAGGAAACGATCAAAGTCGGCGTCTTGCATTCATTGTCGGGCACGATGGCGATTAGCGAAACGACCCTCAAGGATACGATGCTGATGTTGATCGAGGAACAGAACAAAAAAGGCGGCTTGCTCGGCAAGAAACTCGAACCGGTCGTCGTCGACCCGGCCTCGAACTGGCCGCTGTTCGCCGAAAAAGCACGTGAACTCTTGACCAAGGACAAGGTCGCGGCGATCTTCGGTTGCTGGACGTCGGTGTCGCGCAAATCTGTGCTGCCGGTCGTCGAGGAATTGAATGGCCTGTTGTTCTATCCGGTGCAGTACGAAGGCGAGGAATCATCGAAAAACGTGTTCTACACCGGCGCCGCGCCGAATCAACAGGCGATTCCGGCGGTCGATTATCTGATGAACGATTTCGGCGCCGAACGCTGGGTGTTGGCGGGTACCGATTATGTTTATCCGCGCACGACCAATAAAATTCTCGAAGCCTATCTGAAATCTAAAGGCGTCGACGAAAAGGACATTATGATCAATTACACACCGTTCGGTCATTCTGATTGGCAAAGTATCGTTTCGGATATTAAGAAATTCGGTTCAGCGGGTAAGAAAACGGCGGTTGTATCGACAATCAATGGCGATGCCAACATTCCTTTCTATAAAGAATTGGGCAACCAGGGTATTTCCGCCGAGGATATTCCTGTCGTGGCGTTCTCGGTCGGCGAAGAGGAGTTGTCCGGCATCGATACCAAACCGTTGGTCGGCCATCTGGCGGCCTGGAATTATTTCATGAGTGTCGATACAACCAAGAACGCTGCCTTTATCAAGCAATGGCACGAGTTTATCAAGAACCCGAAACGCGTGACCAACGATCCGATGGAAGCGCACTATATCGGTTTCAATATGTGGGTCAAAGCGGTCGAAAAGGCCGGAACGATCGACCCGGATGCCGTGCAAAAGGCGATCATCGGCGTCGAGGCTCCGAACTTGACCGGCGGTATTTCAAAAATGCTACCGAACCATCACATCACCAAGCCGGTATTGATCGGGGAGATACAAGACAACGGCCAGTTTTTGACCGTTTGGCAAACCAATAAATTGGTTCCGGGCGATGCCTGGTCGGATTTTCTGCCGGAGAGCAAGCCGATCATTGCCGATTGGACTCCACCGATCCTATGCGGCAACTTCAATACCGAAACCAAAAAGTGTTCCGGGCAAAATTATTGACCGGTCAGTGCTTAAGTAGAGAGTAGGGTACGAATTTAAGCGCACTGGGCACTGCGTACCGTTTGCAGGGGCGTGCGATGTGCCCCCTCCGATGTAATTTTCACCCCTATCGTTCCCACGTTCCAGCGTGGGAACCAGAATTGCCGAGAGACTGAATAGTTACCCTACGATCGATTAGTCATTTTAGGAACTCTTATGAAAGCGAATTCGTTCAAATGGCGGATGTCGTTGTTGGCTTTAATAATGCTTTGCATCCGGCCTAGTATTGCTTTGGATGAGCCGGCCGATGGATCTGCGCAATTTAACAGCGAGAACCAGAAAGTCTCGAAACAACAAGCGGAAACCGTTCTCGATCCATTTGCCGATGCGCTATCGCGCTTGCTTATCGGCAGCATGAAAGATCGCGAGCAGGCGATTGAACATCTGAGCGTGACCGGACATCCCAGGTCTTTACCGATTTTGGAAGCCTTGTTGGATGGCCGCTTATATGCTTTGCGCGATAAGAAAACGGCGGTCGTCGCTACCGAAAGCGGCCAAGACTACCGGATCGCCGATGCATCGACCGAAGCCGATTTAGGTCTTGTCGAGCGCTCGGAGTTGTCGAAAGTCAACATCACCAACAGCTTGCGCACCAAGCTACGCAAGAAAATATCTATTCTTCAATTGCAATCGGATGATGCTTCGGTGAGGCTCTTTGCGGTCAATGCGATGGTCAAGACTGCCGATGCAAAAACGCTGGAATTGTTGAAGGAGTACGAGTCGACCGAAACAGACGAAGACGTGCTCTCGTCGATGCGCCTGATTTTTGCACTAAACGATCTGCAAAATAGCGATAAATCGGTCCGCCTGAACGCGATGGACACTTTGAAGGAATACAACAGCCTCGAGGCCTATAACCGGCTGAGTGTGCTAATCGAAAAGGATAACGCCGGCAATTTCATCGAAGCGGATAACGAAGTTAGGAAAAAAGCCCAGGCTGCGCTGAAAAAAATCGACGCCCGGCTGCAGTTTTACAACAGCGTCGAAACAGTATTCTTCGGATTGAGTCTCGGCGCTGTGCTGGTGCTGGCTGCGATCGGTTTGGCGATTACCTTCGGCGTGATGGGCGTGATCAACATGGCGCACGGCGAGTTGATGATGCTCGGCGCTTATACGACCTATGTGATGCAACAGATCATGCCAAATCATATCGGTCTGTCGGTGATTCTGGCGATTCCCGCGGCGTTTATGATTTCGGCTTTGGTCGGCGTCGCGATCGAACGCGGTATCATCCGGTTTTTATATGGGCGTCCGCTCGAAACCTTGCTGGCGACTTTCGGCATCAGTCTGTTTTTACAGCAAACGGTGCGTTCGATTTTTTCGCCGCTAAACCGAAGCGTCACGACGCCGGAATGGATGAGCGGTTCGTGGCAGATTAACGATTTTCTGTCCCTGACTTGGAATCGTTTTTACATCGTGCTGTTTTGTTTACTGGTGTTCGCGGCGCTATTGCAAATTCTTAAGAAGACACGGCTCGGCCTCGAAGTTAGAGCCGTTGCGCAAAACCGTAACATGGCCAAAGCGATGGGTATACCGACCGCGCAGGTTGATGCAATGACCTTCGGTTTGGGCTCGGGCATCGCCGGTGTCGCGGGCGTCGCGTTGAGTCAGATCACCAATGTCGGACCGAATTTGGGTCAGAGCTATATCGTCGATTCGTTCATGGTCGTCGTCTTCGGCGGTGTCGGCAATCTTTGGGGAACTTTGGTCGCCGGGTTCTCGCTCGGTATTGCCAACAAGATGCTCGAACCGCATGCCGGCGCGGTGCTCGCGAAGATTTTGGTTTTGGTGTTCATCATTCTGTTTATTCAAAAACGCCCGCGCGGATTGTTTCCGCAGAAAGGCCGAGCGGCGGAGGCATGAGCATGAAGAGCCTGTTTTTAAGTAACGACAAGACGGCCAATGTCGTGCTGTTTTTGTTGATCGCGCTGATCGTCCTGGTTCCTCTCTGCAACGCGATTTTGCCAAGTGCTTCGGCGCTGCATTTTTCCGCTTATACCGTTTCTTTGCTCGGTAAGTATTTGACCTTTGCGTTGCTGGGCTTGTCGCTCGACTTGGTTTGGGGGTATTGCGGTATTCTTGCGCTCGGTCATGGCGCCTTTTTTGCCTTGGGCGGTTATGCGATGGGGATGTATTTGATGCGCCAAATTGGTGAGCGAGGCGTCTACGGCGATCCGGTTTTGCCCGATTTCATGGTGTTTTTAGACTGGAAAGAACTGCCGTGGTACTGGTACGGTTTCGATCAATTCTGGTTCGCGCTGCCAATGGTGTTTTTGGCGCCGGGTGTGTTGGCGTTCGTGTTCGGCTGGCTTGCATTCCGTTCGCGGGTGACCGGCGTGTATTTGTCGATCATCACGCAGGCTTTGACCTATGCATTGATGTTGGCGTTTTTTCGCAATGAAATGGGTTTCGGCGGCAACAACGGCTTGACCGACTTCAAGGATATTCTCGGTTTCAACATACAATCCGAAGCTGTCAGGGTCGCACTATTCATGATTTCCGGACTTGCCCTAATCGGTGCATTCTTATTGTCGAGATGGATTGCTTGCACCAAATTGGGTCGCGTCGTGACCGCAGTGCGTGATCATGAGGCGCGCGTGCGCTTTTTGGGCTACCGGGTCGAAATGTTCAAGCTATGGATATTTGTGTTCGCGGCGATGCTGGCCGGACTCGCCGGAGCTTTGTATGTGCCGCAAGTGGGCATCATCAATCCGAGCGAATTTTCGCCGTTGAACTCGTTGGAGATCGTCGTTTGGGTCGCGATCGGCGGACGGGGGACGCTGTACGGCGCGATCATCGGCGCGATGCTGGTCAATTACGGTAAAACGGTGTTGACCGGCTTGCTTCCGGAAATTTGGTTATTCACATTGGGCGCGACTTTCGTTCTCGTTACGGTATTCATGCCAAATGGCTTGGCAGGTTTGTTGCTTAAGAAAGGTCGGGAGACGCAGACATGACCAAGCCTTTGATCGATCGTTATAAAACCTTCGATATTGTCAGGAGACCGGTTAGGCCCGGTGAACTCGACGTGTCGCACAAAACGATACTTTATCTTGAGGATGTCAGCGTTAGTTTCGACGGCTTCAAGGCCTTGAACAATTTGTCTTTATACATAGATAACGGTGAATTGCGTTGCCTGATCGGACCGAATGGAGCCGGCAAGACGACACTGATGGATGTGATTACCGGCAAAACGAAACCCGATAGCGGTTCGGTATTTTTCGGTCAAACCATCGATTTGCTCGAAATGGACGAGCCGGCAATCGCGCAGGCCGGCATTTGCCGCAAGTTTCAAAAGCCGAGCGTGTTCGAAAATTTGAGCGTATTCGAAAATTTGGAATTGGCGATGAAGGCGGACAAGGGCGCCTGGCCCGCGCTTTTCGCAAAGCTTAACGGCGAGCAGCGCGACCGTATCGAAGAGGTGTTGACGTCAATCGGGCTGACCGAACATCGCAAACAACAAGCCGGGATCTTGTCGCATGGACAAAAGCAATGGCTTGAGATCGGCATGTTGTTGATGCAGGAGCCGAAAGTGATGTTGGTCGACGAACCGGTTGCCGGCATGACTCATCAGGAAATCGACCGCACTGCCGAATTGCTGCTGTCGTTGCAAGGCAAGCATTCGATCGTCGTGGTCGAGCACGACATGGAATTCGTGCGGTCGATCGCACGCAAGGTCACAGTATTGCATGAAGGTTCGGTATTGACCGAGGGCACGATGGACGAAGTACAAAATGACCCTCGCGTGATTCAAGTGTATCTGGGGGACTAATGCTGGACATCAATTCATTGAATCAATATTACCGCGAAAGCCACACATTGTGGGACTTACAGCTGTCGGTGCCGGATGGTGGCTGCGTCTGCCTTATGGGACGTAACGGCGTCGGTAAAACGACCTTGCTGAAATGCATCATGGGTTTGATTCCGGTGCGCAGCGGCGAAATGTTATTCGACGGCGTCGATCTCGCGCCGCTAAAACCCGAGCAACGCGCCGAACTCGGCATCGGTTTTGTGCCGCAAGGCCGTGAAATTTTTCCGCTACTGACGGTCGAGGAAAATCTGAAAATCGGTTTGCGCGCGGCGCGTAGACAGGGTATTAAAAAAATTCCGGAGCATATTTTCGAGATATTCCCGGTGCTCAAGCAGATGTTAGGGCGGCGCGGCGGCGATCTGTCCGGCGGCCAACAGCAGCAATTGGCGATCGGGCGGGCCTTGGTGCTCAATCCGAGATTGCTGATTCTGGACGAGCCGACCGAAGGTATACAGCCGAACATTGTCAGCGAAATCGGCGATGTGATCATTCGTCTTAATAAGGCAAAAGGTATTAAAACGCCGTTAGTTAAGGAGACTGCCGAGGTTAAAAATGAGTTGCGTGAAGCGATCAAAATAATTAACCGCGAAATGGGCGTTACGGTGCTGCTTGTCGAACAAAAACTGCCGTTCGCGCGCAAGGTCGCCGATCGTTTCTGCATCCTGGAACGCGGACGCAGCGTCGCGTCGGGCGGGATGGACGAATTGGACGAAACGAAGGTCAAGCGTTATTTGACGGTGTGACGATGGTAAAAGCACATCGGCACGTATTGTGGGAGCGAAGTCCCAGATCGCGATTTCGGAGCCGTGAAGGTTGCTCTCGTTCTCACGCTCCGGTGTGGGAATGCAGACCTGGGGCGAGTAAATATGTCCCGATATGGATTCCCACGTAGGACCGTGGGAACCAAAAAATTTATCGAATAACTATAAGCGGTGATGTTTGTAAAACTGTGAATTATTGAACGTCAGTGCCTTCGATAGTCGCGACGAAGGCGTCGCTCCCACAGAGGGCGGCGGATGTTCCGTGGGAGCGATCCCCAGATCGCGATTTCGAAGCCTAGTGTGTTAAGCGACAATCAATGGTATCGAGGCCGCATTGGTTAAGATTGCAAATGGGTAATTCAAGACTTATGTATACCCGTCGGAGATCAAAATTCGGCACCGGAGTGCCCGTCAAAGGACGCCGTGAATACATCCATGTAGGCTCTATGCCAGCTCCATGCTGGCAAAGCCCCTTTGCCGAACACCCCGGTGCCTCCTAAGGCACTGCCGAAATTTGAAGTGCGAAAGGTATATAACGATGAGCGGAGGACCGTGGGAACCAGAAAAAACTCTGCTCCCCAGCGCCTCCGCGCGAGATAAAACAACTATCTTAAGGTGAAAATGATGATAAACAACAAACACACTGTCACGCTAGTCGCTTCGATACTTCTGTTGCCGATACCGGCCTTCGCGCATCTCGGCATCGGTGCTGATCATGGTTTCGGCGAAGGATTTATTCATCCGTTGCTCGGCCCGGATCACTTGCTGGTGATGATTGCGGTCGGTCTTTGGGCCTTTTGTCTTGGAGGATGGGCACGTTGGTTATTGCCTTTGAGTTTCCTTTCGGCAATGGCTTTCGGGGCAGGTTTGGCATTCGCCGGTATTTCGGTGGCTTATCCGGAATTTTGGGTGGCGTTGTCGGTACTGGTCTCGGGAATTATCGTGCTGCGCGACTGGCACCTTTCGTTGACGCAGGCTTGCATCGTGGCGGCCATGTTCGCATTGGGCCACGGCTATGTGCATGCATTGGAAATCGGTCCCGATGCGGACCGAACCGGTTATGCCTTAGGCTTTTTGCTTTCAACCGCCTCGTTGCATGGCATAGGCTTGGCGGCAGGTTTACTGAGCCCCGTAATTTTGAAATGGACACGAGCCGCTGTTGCTATATCGTGTGCAGCGGTAGGTTTGACCTTGTTGCTCGGTGCTTGAGCCGGTGTACAGCGACAGATGCGCGGTAAACGAAGCCGGAATCGATTCGCGTCAGGGTTGGCAGGCCGAGTTGTCGCTGGGCTTTACGAAGACCGAAAGCAGAACGGTGTTGCGGTGCAGGGCTCATCGCGGCCCGTTGACCGTGCAGCGGCCGTTTTATCCCGAAGGCGATGTGTGTCATCTGTATTTGTTGCATCCGCCTGGCGGCGTCGTTGCCGGAGACCAATTGACGATAGAAGTCAAAGCCGAACACAGCAGTCATGCCTTGATCACGACGCCTGCCGCCGGTAAGTTTTACCGCAGTGAAGGCGGCAGCGCGTCTCAGTCGGTCGCGATGACGATCGAAGAAAATGCGGTCTTGGAATGGCTGCCGCAAGAAACGATTGTCTATGAAGGCGCGCGCCTGACGTCTGCCACGACGATCAATATCGATGCCGGCGCGCGATTTATCGCATGGGAAATCATCGTATTGGGTCGTCCCGCATCCGGCGAGGGTTTTGAATTGGGTGAAGCCTTATTGAATTTGCGCATAGTGCTGGATGACGAACCGGTTTATTTGGAGCGACTGCGTCTGGACGCTCAAGCCTTTGCCGCACGTTGGGGTATGAATCGTCATTCGACTTGCGGAACCTTGTTTGCTTATCCTGCTTCGGCAGAGGTTCTGGAGATCATTCGAAATGTGATCGGCGACGCACCAGGGCGCGGCGTCACACGCATCGATGATTTGTTGATTTGCCGCGCATTGGATCACAGGGCCGATAAACTGCGCGATTTTTTCAACGAAGTCTGGACTGCGATTCGCGAGGCGACGGTAGGCCGCAAAGCTTGTATGCCGCGCATCTGGGCGACGTGAATACAAATCCGAAACCTAACGTTCATGAAGGCCCGGACATTGCCCAGCAAATAAAAGTACGAGGGCAAAGGTGAGGGTGCGATTACTCGCCCGACAGGACGCCGTAAATACGTCCATGTAGGCTCGACGGCGGCTCGAACGCCAAGGATGGTGTGAATGCAGATTTTGCATGGAGCAAAAATCTGCATTCACACCGACGCCTGTCAGTCGAGCAACCGCACTCTCTTCGGTTCGCGTACTTTCACAGTAAGGATAAATTATGCAATTGACACCACGCGAAAAAGACAAATTACTGCTTTTTACGGCCGCATTGTTGGCCGAAAGGCGTAAGGATAGGGGCTTGCAGCTCAATTATCCGGAAGCGGTCGCCTATATTTCGGCCGCGATCATGGAAGGCGCTAGGGATGGGCGCACCGTCGCTGAATTGATGGAATACGGCAGAACGCTGCTGAACAGAGAAGACGTGATGGACGGCGTTTGCGAAATGTTGCCCGAAGTTCAGGTCGAAGCGACTTTTCCGGATGGGACCAAACTAGTCACGGTCCATAATCCGATCGAATAGGAGATAGCATGATTCCCGGTGAAATCATTACGGCCGACGGCGATCTTGAAATAAATGCCGGACGCGAAACGATCCGTCTTCTGATCGCGAACAGCGGCGACCGTCCGATTCAGGTCGGCTCGCATTACCATTTTTATGAAACCAATCCAGCCTTGAAATTCGATCGCGACAAGGCTCGCGGCTACCGGCTCGATATTCCGGCCGGTACAGCGGTGCGCTTCGAACCCGGTCAGCAACGCGAAGTGCAATTGGTGCCTTTTGCAGGCATGCGCAGAATTTACGGTTTTCGCCGGGAAATCATGGGCGAGTTGGAGGACAGTCATGAGTAAATTAAGCCGTCGGGCTTATGCCGATATGTTCGGTCCGACCACCGGCGACCGCGTGCGTTTGGCCGATAGCGAATTGTTTCTCGAAGTCGAGAAAGACCTGACGATCTACGGAGACGAGGTCAAATTCGGCGGCGGCAAGGTGATTCGCGATGGCATGGGGCAAAGCCAGGCCGGCTCGCAAACCTCGATGGATCTGGTGATTACGAATGCATTGATCGTCGATCATTGGGGCATCGTCAAGGCCGACGTCGGCATCAAAAATGGCCGTATCGCCGCAATCGGTAAGGCCGGCAATCCCGACGTGCAAGAAGGTGTCGATATTATCATCGGTCCCGGCACCGAGATTATCGCCGGAGAAGGACAGATACTGACCGCCGGCGGCATCGATGCGCACATTCATTTCATTTGTCCGCAGCAGGTCGACGAAGCGCTGATGTCCGGCATCACGACGATGCTCGGCGGCGGTACGGGACCCGCGACCGGCACCAATGCGACGACCTGCACGCCGGGACCGTGGAATATTCACCGCATGCTGCAGGCCTTGGACGGATTGCCGATGAATTTCGGCCTGCTCGGCAAGGGCAATGCGAGTCTTCCCGAAGCGCTCGAAGAACAAATCCGCGCCGGCGCGATGGGTTTGAAACTGCATGAGGACTGGGGCACGACCCCTGCCGCGATCGATTGTTGTTTGTCGGTGGCCGAGCGTTTCGACGTGCAGGTCGCGATACATACCGACACGCTGAACGAGTCGGGCTTCGTCGAGGATACGATCGCCGCATTCAAGGGCCGGACGATTCATACCTACCATACCGAAGGTGCCGGCGGCGGCCACGCGCCGGATATCATCAAGGCCTGCGGTCAGGCCAATGTCCTGCCGTCGTCGACCAATCCGACCCGTCCCTATACGATCAATACCGTCGACGAGCATCTGGACATGCTGATGGTTTGCCATCATCTCGATCCGGGCATACCCGAGGATGTCGCATTCGCCGAATCGCGCATCCGCCGCGAAACGATCGCGGCCGAGGACATTCTGCACGATCTCGGCGCGTTTTCGATGATTTCTTCCGATTCACAGGCGATGGGCCGCGTTGGCGAAGTGATCACGCGGACCTGGCAGACCGCGCACAAAATGAAGGTGCAGCGTGGCAGTCTTCCGGGAGACAATGCGCGCCATGATAATTTCCGTATAAAGCGCTATATCGCGAAATACACGATCAATCCGGCGATCAGCCATGGTATCTCGCATGAGGTCGGTTCGGTCGAAGTTGGTAAATTAGCCGATCTGGTGCTCTGGCAACCAGCTTTTTTTGGAGTCAAGCCCAGTTTGATAGTGAAAGGCGGTTTTATCGCTGCCGCGCCGATGGGCGATCCGAATGCGTCGATTCCGACGCCGCAGCCGGTTCATTACCGGCCGATGTTCGGTTCGTTCGGACAAGCTGCAGCATCGACATCGATGATGTTTTTGTCGCAAGCGTCTGTCGACGCAGGGCTGGCCGATACATTGCGGCTCGGTAAGCGCATCGGCGTTACTCGAGGGACTCGTTCGATCGGCAAGCATTCGATGATACATAATCATTATCAACCGGTCATCGAAGTCGACCCGCAAACCTACGTAGTTCGCGCCGACGGGATGTTACTCACCTGCGAGCCTGCGGACGTGTTGCCTTTCGCCCAACGTTATTTTCTATTTTAAGATTATGCTGAAACTTACCGAACTTGCTAGTTCCGATATGACTCCCGTCGATGTCCTAACACTCCCTTTCGAAACGAGGCAAAAATGCCGTTTCCATGCCGTGACCGAAGGCGGCGTCGAAGTCGGCTTGTTCTTGCCACGCGGCCATTTGCTGCGATCGGGGTTGGTGCTGACCGGCCCCGACCGATTCAATGTCTTGGTCGACGCTGCGCCCGAACCTTTGTCGGTCGTGCGCAGCAACGAACCATTGCAGTTTGCGCGCGCCTGTTATCACTTAGGCAACCGCCATGTCTCGCTGCAAATTTTGCCGGGCGAATTGCGTTATTTGAGCGATCATGTACTCGATCACATGATCGAAGGCTTGGGATTGACCGTGATCCACGCGGAATTGCCGTTCGAGCCGGAAGCCGGTGCTTATCACGGCCATGATCACTGATCTGGCTTTGCTGAGACTGATGCAATTAGTGAGTCCGGGCTTGCCGATCGGTATGTACAGTTATTCTCAGGGTTTCGAAGGCGCGGTCGAGGACGGTTTGATCAAAAACGACGCAGATGCCGAAGAATGGCTTTCCGGTTTGTTGGAAAACGGATTGGCGCGTATCGATTTGCCTATTTTGGTGCGATTGCATGCTGCTTGGCAGAGCCAAGATATCGACGATGTTCATCGCTGGAGCCGGACTTTGACGGCTTATCGCGAGACCGCCGAACTTCGATCCGAGGATAGACAAACCGGGCAAGCGCTTGCGCGATTGCTGACCGACTTGAATATCGACGAAGCGCGAGATTGGCGACGTCGACCCGACGCCACGCTCGCGGCGCTGTTCGCATTGACAGCCGTGCAGTGGCAAATACCAATGCGTGATACGTTATTAGGTTATGTTTGGAGTTGGCTAGAAAACCAGGTTTTATGTGCAGTTAAATTGGTGCCGTTGGGTCAAGTAGCTGGCCAGCGCTTGTTGGGCGACCTGGCTCGAATGCTCCCTGATTTAGTCGATCGAGCTTTATTGATTGCCGATGACGATATCGGCGGTAGTGCGTTCGGTCTCGCGCTGGCCAGCAGTCGTCATGAGATGCAGTATTCACGCTTGTTTCGTTCTTGAGCCGGTAATGGTGTTCTGTTCGGAAAGGCATTCACGAATGAATTTTAGGGAAGAGTCAGCATAGGAATTTGAAAAATTTCTAAATCCGATTGATCGGAGTCATCCGTGTTCCATCAATAATGGCTATGTATGCGCTAATAGTTGAAAACACCCGCTACTATCGGAAGCACTTCTAAATCCAAAGTGAGTTGTAGGGTACGCTGCGCGTACCTAATGTCGGCATAAGGCAACACATGAGGGCGCGTTAAACTACGGATGGTACTGCTGTGGTAAGTGCAGCGTACCCTATAATCTTCAAGTTTCGTGATTGGTGTAGTATTCACTTCAACTATTAACTCGAACATAGCCTTAATAATCCAGTTAACTTTTTAGCGTGGTAAATAACAATGAGCGATAGACATGTTTTAAGAGTCGGTATCGGCGGTCCGGTCGGTTCCGGAAAAACCGCATTGGTCGATGCGCTGTGCAAACGCATGCGCGACGATTTCGAAATCGGGGTCGTCACGAACGACATTTATACCCGTGAGGATCAGCAGTTTTTGATTCGTAGTCAGGCATTACCGGAAGAGCGGATTCTTGGAGTCGAGACCGGCGGTTGTCCGCATACCGCGATACGCGAGGATGCGTCGATGAATCTGGCCGCGGTCGAAGATTTATGCGAACGCTGGGACAATCTCGATTTCGTGTTGGTCGAAAGCGGAGGAGATAATTTGAGCGCGACGTTCAGCCCGGAACTGGCCGATTTGACTATTTATGTCATCGACGTGTCGGCGGGCGACAAGATTCCGCGCAAGGGCGGTCCGGGCATCACACGTTCGGATCTACTCGTGATTAACAAAATCGATTTGGCACCCTATGTTGGCGCGTCGTTGGAAGTGATGGATCGCGATGCGAAAAAAATGCGTGGCGATCGGCCTTTCGTGTTTACTAATTTGAAAACCGGTGAAGGATTGGATTTAATTGATGCGTTTATTATTCGAGCTGGAATGCTTTATTCCAGTCACTGAAGAATTTGGATTGCTGATATCGATTACGCTTTGAATTTTGGCAACGTCTACAGAAACAATACCTAAATTCGAATGTGAAAGGTATAGAGGTTTTTCACTCAGATGGAGCATGTGCATTGACTTGCTATGAAATCGAATTAAAAAAAAGGGCTGATTTTCATCAGCCCTCAAGTGAAAATCACTTTTAAAATAAAGGAGTTTTCTGAAGTTAAAAAACAAGTATGTCTTCTAACTTCGGATAAATTATCTCAAAAGATGTGATTTTGAACTGTGCGTTTGTCCGCATAATATTAAATTTTTTTATGAACAAGTTTGCATTAACGAATTTTTATTCCTACTTTACAATTCTTTCCTCATTCCCTCGCTCCTGAGACTATAAAAGTATTGGCGAATACATCATAAGAAATTCATTCATCATGAAAAACATGAGGTCAAATCAAAAGTCTAATTTTTCGTGTGTCTTCATGGTTATTTTCGCAATAATTAGTTACTTTCTTGGATAACCGCTCGTTTGACTTAGGACCTGAATTTTAAATTTTTCGAGCCAATCGTTCGGCGTAACCGGTATAAGTTCGCGGTGTCAATTCAAGCAGTGCGTTTTTTGCGTCCTGCGGTATATCTAGTCCTTCGACGAACGTGCGCATTTGTTCCGGCGTGATGCGTTGACCGCGCGTCAATTCCTTCAGTTTTTCATAGGGTTTTTCGATGCCGTAACGGCGCATTACGGTTTGAATCGGTTCGGCCAACACTTCCCAATTCGCGTTCAGATCGGCTTCGAGCGCATCGCTATTGAGTTCTAGCTTCGAAATACCTTTCAGCGTCGATTGAATCGCGATGCTGGTATGCGCGATGCCGACGCCGATGTTGCGTAGTACTGTCGAGTCGGTTAGGTCACGTTGCCAGCGGGAAATAGGGAGTTTTTCGGCAAGAAAGCTAAATACAGCGTTCGCGATGCCGAGATTGCCTTCGGAGTTTTCGAAATCGATCGGATTAACCTTGTGCGGCATCGTCGACGAGCCGACTTCGCCTGCAATGGTTTTTTGCTTGAAGTAGCCCAGCGAGATATAACCCCAAACGTCCCGGTCGAAGTCGAGTAAGATCGTGTTGAAACGCGACAGCGCATGGAAGAATTCAGCGATGTAGTCGTGCGGCTCGATTTGTATCGTGAACGGATTGAAGCTTAGGCCCAGCGATTCGACGAAGTTTTTCGAAAATTCGTTCCAATCGACGTCGGGGTAGGCGACCGAATGCGCATTGTAATTGCCGACCGCGCCGTTGATCTTGCCGAGCAGTTCGACCGCTTCCAGTTGTTTTTTCTGGCGCAGCATTCTCGCAACGACATTCGCGAATTCCTTGCCGACTGTGGTTGGAGTGGCTGATTGTCCGTGCGTCCGCGATAGCATCGGTTGTGCGCCAGTGTCATATGCAACCTTGCGGATCGCCTCGATGCATTGGTCGATTTGGTCGATGATCAATTGACGCCCTTCGCTAAGCATCAAGGCGTAGGATAGGTTGTTGATATCTTCCGATGTGCATGCGAAATGAATGAATTCACTGACTTTTTCAAGCTCGGCGTTGCCGGCAATCTTTTCTTTGAGCAAATATTCGATTGCCTTGACGTCATGGTTGGTCGTTTTTTCGATGTCTTTGACGCGCTGTGCATCCGCTTCGGAAAAGTGTTCGACTAAGTCGTTCAGTAATCTGTTGGCGTTCTCGCTAAAAGCGGGAACTTCCGAAATTTGAGGGTGCTTTGCCATGGCTTGCAGCCAGCGAACTTCGACTTGTACGCGAAAACGGATCAGGCCGTATTCACTGAAGATGGGGCGCAAGGCTTCGACTTTGCCGGCATAACGGCCGTCGATCGGGGAAATGGCGGTAAGGGCGGAATTTCTCATGTCAGTCAACCAAGTTGTAAAAAATGTTAGGTTTTCTGGTTCCCACGGTCCTCCGTGGGAATCCATATCGGGGCATATTTACTCGACCATGTCTGCATTTACCCTGCCTCCGGCGGGCACAAGCCCGCCGGAGGCAGGGAACGAGAGTAACGCGCAGATTGTCGATCGGAAACGAGGATTTGGGTTGATTCATTCGTTCGATCTAGATTCGATGATGCCGCCCCCTAGACAGACTTCGCCGTCGTAAAACACGACCGACTGGCCCGGCGTAATCGCGCGCTGCGGCTGATCGAAACGGACTGTGACGCGGTTTCCGCCATCTAGCGGTTCGACGACGCAGTCCTGATCTGGCTGTCGATAACGGGTCTTCGCGGCGCAGCGTAGCGTCTCGGTCAGTCCCGTGTTGCCGCACCAGTCGAGTTGTCCTGCTTCGAGCGTATTGTGCATCATCAGCGGGTGTTCGTGTCCTTGGCCGACGATCAACACGTTGTTGTCGATATCTTTGTCCAGTACGAACCAAGGTTCGTCCGGCGCGTTTTTGACGCCGCCGATGCCGAGTCCCTGACGTTGGCCCATCGTGTAATACATCAGGCCATGGTGTCGCCCGATGTATTTGCCTTCCGGCGTGCGAATTTCGCCAGGTTGGGCCGGCAGATAGCGCTGCAGGAAGTCTTTGAATTTACGTTCGCCGATGAAACAAATGCCGGTGCTGTCTTTCTTGCGGCTGTTCGCGAATCCAGCCTTTTCAGCGATGGCGCGGATTTCCGGTTTGTGCAGATGGCCGATTGGAAACAGCGTTTTCGACAAGGCTTTCTGGCCCATGGCGTATAGGAAGTAGCTTTGTTCCTTGTTAGGGTCCAAGCCTTTCAATAACTGGAACTCGCCGTCTTGTTCGCGGACGCGCGCGTAATGGCCGGTCGCAATGTATTCGGCGCCGAGGTCTTCGAGCGCATAATCCAAAAAGGCCTTGAATTTGACATGCTTGTTGCACAGTATGTCAGGGTTTGGTGTGCGTCCGGCCTTGAATTCGGACAAAAAGACTTCGAACACTTCGTCCCAGTATTCGGCGGCAAAATTGACGGTTTTCAATTCGATGCCGAGTTTATCGCTGACTTGTTGCGCATCGGCCAAATCAGCCATTGCAGTGCAATATTCGGTGCCGTCGTCTTCTTCCCAGTTTTTCATGAACAGGCCGGTGACTCGATGGCCTTCTTCAAGCAGTTTCAAAGCGGTGACGGAAGAGTCGACACCGCCTGACATGCCTACGATAATGTGTTTACTCATGCATCCAGATCGAGAAAGGATTCTAATAAAGTTAATGGATGGCGTTTCCCCGAGAGGAATTCATCGATGCCGATCATGACCAGCGGACTGCGTAATCGATCGTGTTTGGCGGCGATTTCAGCGCGGGATAGCCAGTGTGTCGCTATGATGCCTTCATCCAACGGTTGATTGGGGTCGAAAGAATGGCAGTGGCCGGCAAAACAAACCCTCAGAAAACTGGGGCTTTCCGGGTTTCTTCGCCATAATTGAACTGAAACGATGTATTCAGGTTCAAACTGCCAGGCGGTTTCTTCGGTAACCTCACGTTTAACCGCGTTGATTAAGTCCTCGCCTTTTTCCAAATGTCCCGCAGGTTGGTTGAGTGCGAGTCCGTTGGATGTTTCTTCCTCGACTAGCAGAAAACGCCGGTCGTTTTCAATGATCGCTGCAACGGTGACATGGGGTTTCCAGACCATCGGCAAACTCGTTTATAAAAAGCAGCACATTTTACTTTATTTGGTGAATTTATGTTGTGAAAGATTGAAATTTACAGGCGCGCTCACTATGGTAAACTCTAAGTCGTTTTGATTCTTTTAGAATTGTTAAAAGTATGTCTGATTTTGACCCGTTAAAAGACAATGATGGCGAACTGGCTCTTCAAGAGACTAAGCCTCAATTGCAAAAGCCGCCTCTTTATAAGGTTATTTTATTAAATGACGACTTCACGCCGATGGACTTTGTCGTTGAAGTGTTAATGGAGTTTTTTAATATGTCCGAGGAGAAAGCGACACAAGTTATGTTACAGGTGCATACTCAGGGAGTCGGTGTGTGTGGAACCTATTCTAAGGATGTCGCGGAAACAAAAGTATGCATGGTCAACGAATATTCTCGGGAACATCACCATCCCTTAATGTGTTCGATGGAAATCGCGTAGGTCGGAGGAAATATGTTAAGCAAAGAGTTGGAGATTACTTTAAATCTCGCCTTTAAGAATGCTCACGAAAAGCGGCATGAATTTATTACTGTCGAGCATTTACTGTTGGCCTTGTTGGATAATGCCAGTGCCGTCGCGGTGCTGCGGGCCTGTGGATGCGATTTCAAAAAGCTGCACGATGAACTGACGCAGTTTATTGATGATACGATTTCGCTGATTCCCGAAGGCGTGCAGCGCGAAACGCAGCCGACACTCGGTTTTCAGCGGGTTTTGCAGAGGGCGGTGTTCCATGTCCAGGCGACCGATAAGAAAGAAGTTTCCGGCGCCAATTTATTTGTTGCATTATTTAGCGAGCAGGACTCACAGGCGGTTTATTTGTTGAATAAACAGAATATAACCCGTCTCGATGTCGTCAATTATCTGGCCCATGGTGTTTCGAAAATAGAGACGGAGCGAGAGCGCGATATGGAAAGAGATCCGGAAACGAGCGGTGCGACCGGCGATACATCCGAAAGTCCGTTGGAAAAATATGCGACCAACCTGAATGAGGAAGCGAGGCTCGGTAAGATCGATCCGCTGATTGGGCGCGAACTCGAGGTTGAAAGAACCATACAGGTGCTATGTCGCCGGCGTAAAAACAATCCCTTATTGGTCGGGGAGGCCGGCGTCGGAAAAACCGCGATTGCCGAGGGTTTGGCAAAACGAATCGTCGAGGAAGATGTTCCTGATGTGCTCATGGGCAATGTGATTTATTCGCTGGACTTAGGCGCATTGGTGGCCGGCACCAAATATCGAGGCGACTTCGAAAAACGTTTGAAAGCATTGGTTAGCCAGCTAAAAAGGCAGCCGGAAGCGATATTATTTATCGACGAAATCCACACGATCATCGGCGCGGGTTCCGCTTCCGGCGGGGTTATGGATGCGTCGAATTTGATTAAACCGGTATTAGCATCCGGTCAGTTGCGTTGTATCGGCTCGACAACCTATCAGGAATACCGCGGAATTTTCGAAAAAGATCATGCATTGGCGCGCCGTTTCCAGAAAATCGATATTGTCGAGTCTTCGGTCGAAGATACCATCCTGATTCTGAAAGGTTTGAAATCGCGCTTCGAGGAGCATCACGATATCAAGTATACTGCGGACGCTTTACGGTTGGCCGCCGAATTATCGGACCGCTATATCACCGACCGGCATTTGCCGGACAAAGCCATCGATGTGATCGATGAAGCTGGAGCACGTCAACGCTTACTTTCGACCGATCAGCGTAAACCGATTATCGATTCGCTGGAAATAGAAGAGATTGTTTCGAAAATGGCCCGAGTACCGGCAAAATCGGTTTCATCCAATGACGTAGAAAAGCTTGAAGCGTTGGAAAAGAATCTTAAAATGCTGGTTTTCGGTCAAGACGAGGCAATTTCGGCACTCGCTTCAGCCATCAAGCTGTCACGCGCCGGTCTTAGGGATGCGCAAAAAACCATCGGTTCGTTCCTGTTCGCGGGACCGACCGGGGTCGGTAAAACCGAAGTTACTCGTCAATTAGCCAAAGTACTGGGCGTTGAGTTGATTCGCTTCGATATGTCCGAATATATGGAGCGCCATACCGTATCAAGATTGATCGGTGCTCCTCCGGGTTATGTCGGTTTCGATCAGGGCGGTCTGCTAACCGAGCAAGTGACCAAGCATCCTCATGCCGTGCTTTTATTGGACGAGTTAGAGAAAGCGCATCCTGATGTTTTCAATCTGCTGTTGCAAGTGATGGATCATGGCACGCTAACCGACAATAACGGTCGCAAAGCCGATTTTCGTAACATAATATTGGTTATGACCACAAACGCCGGTGCTGAAGAGGGGAGTCGCGCATCAATCGGGTTTACCTCGCAGGATCATGCTTCGGATAGCATGAAGGTGATTGAAAAAAGTTTCTCTCCGGAATTCCGTAATCGATTGGATGCAGTGATTCAGTTCAAGCCGCTGGATATTTCGATTGTCGGTCATGTCGTCGATAAATTTATCTTCGAACTGGAGGCTTTGTTGGCCGAGAAGCATGTCACGCTGATGTTGGAGTCTGAAGCGAGATTATGGCTTGCCGAAAACGGTTGCGATCCGAAAATGGGTGCAAGGCCGATGGCGCGTTTGATTCAGGAGAAAATCAAGAAACCGCTGGCTAATGATTTATTGTTTGGTAAATTGGTGCGGGGCGGGAATGTCCGAATCTATGTCGAAAACAATGAGCTGGCTTTTGCAATAGAAAGTAAGGAATTGACTGTTTCTGAAAAAAGTTAGCGGTTATCGTTCGCTAATCCCGCACTTGCGCGGGATTAGCGCATACGGAAGGTGATTCTTCCTTTGCTTAAATCGTAAGGCGTCATTTCTACCTTGACTTTATCGCCGGTCAGAATACGGATGTAATGTTTACGCATTTTTCCGGAAATGTGTGCGGTGACGATATGCCCATTCTCGAGTTCAACCCTGAACATCGTATTCGGTAGGGTTTCGACAACCTTGCCTTCCATTTCGATTTGATCTTCTTTTGCCATGTACTTGGTCCTAAATTTAAAAAACGCGAATAATAGCACAGACAGCTTTTTAATAACAGAATTCTGTGTGTGAATGCGCGCCTGGTTTATGGTAAGTGATAACGGATCAATGTTTCATGATTCGGCTAATTCTGTCGTTCGTTGTTGGTTAGCAAGTCGATCCGTCAATAATCGATTTTTTAAACTTTTAAATTCATACAATCAATTACAACCATCAGATAACCGTTTAGCTCCTCTCTTTTTTCAGTTAGAGGGTGCTGGTTTTTATGGTAAGCAATTGATTTAACATAATATCTCTGTACGTATACCATCAGAAATCTTACATATCAAACATTTATTATCTATCTTATAGAGATAGCTATCTGTTCGTTACCGCACCGACTGTTCTCGTTTTTGTAGGTAGTATCTCTGCTCAGTCGTATAAAGTTTCGATACCGGGCTTTATTCATGGCTAAATTATTATAATAAGGAGATACTCATGAACAAAGATCAAGTAAAAGGCAGAGTCGAAGAGGCCAAGGGCAAAGTCAAAGAAGTTGCCGGCAAGATATTGGACGACAAAGGCATGGAGATAGAAGGCAATGTTCAAAAGAATATCGGTAAGGTTCAGTCGGGTTATGGCGATGCAAAGGAAGATGTTAAGGACGTGCTTGAAGACGATTGATACGAACACAATAAGCCGGGGAATGGCGGCTTACCGAAACGTTGGTCCGATTTCAATTCTTATTGCCGACAAATGACTAATTTCAATGGAGAATCACAATGCTTCAAACACTAGCAATTGTACTAATTATCCTCTGGGCATTGGGTTTGGTTTCCTCATATACGCTGGGTGGGTTCATTCACATTCTCATCGTTCTCGCGGTTGTTTTGATCGTGTTGCGGATTATACAAGGCCGAAGAGTCTTGTAGGTTGCAGCCATCATAATGAAAACCCTGTTTTATCGAAAGATTAAAAGAAACCAAGCCAAAGTAGTCTAATGAAGTGTGAGACGAATCGATGTTTAACGGCTGTAGCGCTCGATTTAACAGGGTTTCTTCAACGAAGACGAACGATTTTTTCAGTATGAAAGGAAGGGCGAAATGAATTCAATCAAGATAATCGCAATCGTGCTGGTCATAGCCGGAATCTTGGGTTTAGTGTACGGCCAGTTCAGCTATACCAAGGAAACCCAGCAGGCCAAGATTGGCCCTTTGGAGCTAACGGTTAAAGACACGGAGACGGTCAATGTACCGGTATGGGCCGGCGTGGCGGCGATTGTAGCCGGCGGAGTGTTATTGCTTTACGCGGCTAAAAGTTAGCGTCAATCTTTTGGGTTTCCCTCCGAAGCGGAGGGCTACTCAAATTTGCAGTGAATATTCCTGGCGCGAGGCTTGGTTTCGCCCGGTTGGTGATAGGATTTTATTATCCAGGCTAAAGACAATAAGGTCGTGTATAAAGTGCGCATCGAAGTCATAAGGCTCAGCGCGGTATTCAGCGGTGATGTCTCGATAGCGACCGGTTTATCGGTGGTGCCTCGGTATTTCGAGTTTTGACGCTTGGTGAGTTCGCCAATGATAAAGCCGATGCCGCCCGCCAACAGCAAGGTTGCCGGAGCGGTTATTTGTTGGTGGATATTCCGGACTAGCGCTGCAGCGCGTGTATCGACTTTCCGTTGACGATTCAATAATTGCGCCTCCGCATCTCTGATCCTATGCTTCAGAGATCTAATCCCACTTTGTTTTTGACGATAGACTACCATTATGAATTCACGTCTTCCCCGGCGGCTTGTTGTGTTGCATCGGTTTTAAGGCTTCGGAGAGTCGCTGGAAATCCTAAATCGCGTGCCTTAAGGCGTATCACGCTAAAGAGAATCAACGCGATCAGCAAATTGACAACGACGGCAAGGAGAATGGCGCTACTCAACGTGACGTCTTTTTCGATTAGCTCTACTACCACTACTACCATGAGTCCCATCCATGCGCTACTCAGAAAAAGAGCAATCATCACCCCTGAAATGATCATGGTCACCAGACTCTGACCCGCCCGCTGTGTCTCAAGCGTAGCGAGTCTTAAGCGATCATACGCAAGCCCATGTAATTCATGCCATAGCGTTTGAGTGTCTTCCAGAATGCTGGACTCACTAGGCGGTGGGCAGGTGCGCGGGGAAGCTTGTTGTTCTATAGCCTCATCCTTTGCATTAGCGTTCATGAAAAGAGATCTAACGCCCGCTAATGACGCGGCTCAACAAAAAACCGGCCGCTACCGCAATACCCAGCGAAGTTATTGGATTGTCGCGGACATAACCTCGACAATTTTCGAGTAATTGCTGTTCTGTATTTTTCAGTTGTTGGCCTTTATCGCCAATAGATTCGGCAGCATGAGTTGTTGCGCCGGCTATTTTGTCGACAGTCTCATGCGCGGTTTTAGCCGCTTTATCTATAGCTTCCATATTGAATTCCTTCTAAGTTAGAGCCTCGTTGGCTCGTGACGATTGAAAATTTAACGGGATTTCTTAGTTAATAGACGGGATAGTAAAAAACCGCCCGCAGACGCAATAACCACCGATATGATCGGATATTCACGGATATAATTGCGGCAATTATTAACCATTTGCTGCTCGGCATTTTTTAATTGCACCCCTTTTTCACCGATTGCTTCTGCCGCATGACTGGTTGAATCGGCCATCTTATCGAAAGCCTCATGAGCCGAATGTGATACTTTGTCAAATGTTTTCATGATAGTGCACCTTACCTTAGCCTCATATCATTCTTAACCGACTGTACGCCATTGACGCTACGTGCAATTTCGACCGCTCTATTAATATCGGCTTGAGACCTCACGAAACCACTGAGTTGAACGACGCCCTTGAAGGTTTCAACATTGATCTGGGCGGATTTCAGATTGGGCTCATTTAATAACTGCGCCTTGACTTTAGTGGTGATGACGCTGTCGTCAAAATATTCGCCGGTTCCCGAACGTTTTTCTGTAGTTGCGCAACCGACCGCTGACAATAATGTCAGGGCCAAAATAGATGCGGTAAATAATCTAATAAATTGTTTCATGGCTAAATCTCCAAATTATCCGCCTTAAGCGGTGAGTGTGAATCACATACGTGATAATCGTCTACACACTTATCGGCAGTCTCGGTGCGGTAAATGTCAACGTAGTTGTCGCATGAGTTGAAAATTAATGAACGCTAATGTCGGTATTTTTTACCGCATTATCGATCGGTTTATCGGGATTTAAACAGACTTCTGCCTGCCAATCCCAGTTTCGGGTATCACGACTC
>JAHJSQ010000018.1 GCA_018830325.1 Gammaproteobacteria bacterium | reverse complement strand
TTCTTTTGGATACTTTTCTTTGGACAAGCAAAGAAAAGTATCGCGGTTGTCGGTCCGCGAACCGACTACACATAAGCGTCGCGATAGCGACACAAAGCCTTATTTAGGTTTCAAATAAACTAAATCTTTATAGTTAACCAGGAAAAAGGAATATTTTAACTATTTGATTTTCTATAGTGTTTTAATGCGTTTGCCCTGCGGGATGATTGCAATGCCGCGACATTTTGGTAAACAAGACTTATGACCGAGTACGCTACGAAAACGACCTACTTTCAACACGAGGAATAAACATGAACATCAACGAAGCAATTTCATTGACCCGAAATCCAAGTCTCTGGCTATTGCTATTTTACTTGATGGCACCGTTTAATTTAGCCTGGTCTCAAGACGCACAACAAGCAACAGAACCCGAGAATAGCACCGAATCCGTTACGCTCGACCAAACCATCGAAGCCATTACGGAACGTCGTAAAGCCTTGGAAAATGAAAGAACTGAAATCAACCAGCGTTTGCAAAAAGCATCGGGCCAAGATGCCGAACTATTACAAAAGCAACTCGCATTGCTGGAGAAAACAGCGGCAATCTTTACGGCACAAATCATCGAACTCAATCGAAGTCAGGAACTAGATGCTCAAAAAGCTGCCGACTTACAAGAAATTGCCCGACTAGAAAAAGATCCTAAGCCTGAAAAACCTGTTTCAGTTTTGGATTTGGATAGCGCACGAGAACAACTAGCCATAGAGTCGGCCCGGGTTAAAGTAGTTCGCGCCAAAGTCGATTTGGCTAAAGAAGGCTTGGCGCAAGCGCAACTAGCATTTAAACAAACGCAAGACAAACTGACTCAATTACAAAGTCAAAATGGAGCAATCGAACCCTTGCTGCTGAAAGCGGCGGAATTGAAACACGATCTCGCCGAACAACAACAGACGCTTCGCGAACTGGAACTGAAAAACGAAGAAAAAACGTTTTCAGTCTATGACACCCACCTTAACCTATTACGCAGTCAAGTCGACTATTTACAGCAACACGCCCGCTTCGACAGTGCGGAATTAACTAAGAAAAACGAGAGCATCCGCAAACATCAATTCGAGCTGACCCGCGATTTGTCTCGACTCAACGATCAGCAATCAAAGGTACAAAGCCTATTGGATCAAGCTAGGAAGCGTCTGGAAGCGGCTTCTTTCGAAGATATACACGCCATTGAAGAAACAGAAGCGCGCCGCCTGGAACTAGAAGCACTTAAATCGAAAACCGATGCTGCGCAACGCAAACTAAAATTAATTTCAGAAAGAAAGGAGTTATGGCAAAAGCGTCATGACGTATTCAACGAATCGGACGAACGACAGGAATTACCGAACTGGCGATCGCAGGCCAACTCAGCCATCACACAACTCGAACAAGAACAAGACACCATCAAGCTTTGGCTCAGCGACTGGCAAAGTCGACTGAATGCGGTCGGCAGCAAAACGATACCGGCCAAACCCATTTGGCAATCCCGTCAAATTGAACACATACAAAGCATCATCGACACATTAACCGATTTAAACGGTGCAATGGATGAAAGCCGTCGGCTTCATCAATACTTGATCGACGATATAAATGCCAGAACCTCGCAATACAACCTTCGCGATCGGATTAAAAGTTTAATCAACATGGAGATCAATCATAATTCGCTATGGGATTGGATTTACGCTTTTGCCATCGCGTCGATGACCTTCATTTTATTATTCGTTTTGCGTTGGTTCCTAATACGCGGTTTAAAGCATGCCGCCGAACGCAAGCATTTTTCCCAAGCGAATGAAATGCTAAGCACCGTCAAACGCGCCAATCTCATATTCTTTATAGTCATCGCTGTCTTTTTCGCATCATTATCGCTAACGCTAGACCCCGCCACCGACACGGCGATCGCCAAAATCACAAAAGTCGTTATCGCGCTTCAGGTCGCGATTTGGCTGAGCGGTTTTATAAGAGCCTGGATTTTCCGTATCCTGTCGCGCAAAACCAAACGCGACGGCGCCAGCATGGGCGCATTGGCCATCCTTAATTTCACGAGCCAAATAGTGTTATGGTCGGTAGCAGTATTGCTTATTCTGCAAAACCTCGGCATCGACATCACCGCGTTGATTGCCGGCCTCGGTATCGGTGGTATCGCGGTCGCCTTGGCGCTGCAGCGCATCCTCAGCGACTTATTCGCATCGCTTTCCATCGTTCTCGACAAACCCTTCGTCATCGGCGATTTCGTCAATTTCGGCGATTATTTCGGCACCATAGAACATATCGGCATTAAAACTACTCGATTACGCAGTCTGACCGGCGAGCAGATCATTTGCGCCAACGGCGAACTGCTCGATACCCGCATCCGCAACTACAAGCGCATGCAAGAACGGCGAGTGGTCTTCAAGCTTGGCGTGGTCTATGATACCCCCTATGAACAACTGCAACGCATTCCATCAATGCTCAAAGCGATCATCGAGGCGCAAGACAACACACGCTTCGATCGCGCGCATTTCGCACAATACGGTGATTTTTCGCTCGATTTCGAAATCGTCTATTATGTGCTAACCCCGGACTACGCCTTGTATATGGACAAACAGCAGGCTATCAACCTTGCTATCTACCAACAATTTCAACAGGAAGGCATCGAATTCGCTTATCCGACTCAGTCGCTGTATTTGCATAACAGGCCCGTTTCTCAGCCTAAATTATCTGAAATCGGATAATCGAGCCCTCAGGAAAACCCATTGGCCAAGAAAGTGAGATTAAATCAAGGAAGCTTCATCGCGAATATCGTTCAAATTCTCGAACGGCGTATAGTCTTGTCCGAAGTCGGTTGGGATAACGAAACGATCGCCTCGATCATCGAATTGGGCGATGAAGACCCGAACAAACCTTATCTGTTGCCGGGTTTTATCGATGCGCATGTGCATATCGAAAGCTCGATGCTGACGCCGGCCGAATTTGCCCGGATCGCGTGCCGGCACGGAACCGTCGCTGCGGTTTCCGACCCGCATGAAATCGCCAATGTGCTCGGGCTGGAAGGGGTATGTTTCATGTCCGATAATGCCGCATTGACGCCTATGCCGATATTGTTCGGAGCACCTTCATGCGTGCCGGCGACGCCGTTCGAAACGTCCGGCGCACGCCTCGACGCCGAGCAACTGGCTTGGCTGTTCGAAAACCGGCAGGCGGCTTATCTATCCGAAGTGATGAATTATCCCGGGGTTTTGCATGATGATCCTGAAATTGCGGAAAAATTGGCATTGACCAAGCGTTTCGGCTACCCGATCGACGGTCATGCGCCCGGCCTGAGCGGTGAAGACGTCAAGCGCTATGCGGCGGCCGGCATTTCAACCGATCATGAATGCAGCACGCTCGATGAAGCCCGCGAAAAACTCGCGACCGGCATGCATATCTTGATTAGGGAGGGCTCTGCGGCACGCAATTTCGAGGCATTGCATCCGTTGATTGCCAAGTTTCCCGAGCGCGTAATGTTGTGCAGCGACGACAAGCATCCGGACGACTTGGTTGCCGGCCACATCAATGTCTTAGTCGCACGAGCCATCGCGCACGGTCATAGCGTTTTCGATGCCTTGCGCTGCGCCTGTTGGAATCCGGTCGACCATTATGATTTGCCAATCGGCCGCCTGCGCGTCGGCGAGCGCATGGACGCCGTGCTGGTCGAAAACCTGACCGGCTTTAGCGTACTTTGCACCTGGATTGCCGGCCAAAAAGTCGCCGAGCACGGCAAGAGTCTGTTGACGTATCACGCAACAAAACCCGTCAATCGCTTCGCCGCCGCACCGATTAATGCTACCGATCTCAAAGTGCCGGCGAGCGGCGAGCAAATCCGCGTCATCAAAGCGTTCGACGGCGAGTTGTTCACGCAAGCCGTGTTGCGCGCGCCTAAGATCGAGCATGGACAGATTATGCCAGACATCGAATGCGACCGGCTATTACTAACCGTTGTCAATCGTTACGAAGCCGCCCGCCCGGCGCTGGCCTTCATCGAAGGCTTCGGATTACAACGAGGGGCGTTGGCGTCGAGCGTCGCGCACGATTCGCATAACATCATCGCGGTCGGCGCCGATGCCGATGCCATTTGCCTAGCTGTCAATGCGGTGATCGAGGCGCGAGGCGGCATTGCGGTTGCGGACCGGGAGCATGTCGAATTACTGCCGCTGCCGATCGCGGGTCTTATAAGCGATGCCGACGGCGATAGCGTCGCGGCGCGCTATGCCGAGTTGGACGCATCGGCCAAGCGACTGGGTTCACCGCTGCGCGCACCGTTCATGACTTTATCGTTCATGGCTCTGCTGGTCATTCCCGAATTGAAATTGAGCGACCGGGGTTTGTTCGACGGACGGACATTTTCCTTTACTCCACTGACGGTGACTCCGCGATGACTCGCTTGGTACTAAATCGACAACTGATCGAGGATCATGCAAACCCGGCAACGGTCGTGCTGGACCTGATTCGTCAGAGGCAGGGCCTGACCGGCACCAAGGACGTCTGCCGGGAAGGCGATTGCGGCGCCTGCCAAGTGCTGCTCGGATCAATGCGCGGTGGCCGCTTACGCTATCAGGCCGTCAATGCCTGCTTGTTGCCGCTGGGCGCGATCGACGCTTGCCATGTCGTGACGGTAGAAGGCCTGAACGGAGAATCCTTGAATCCGCTTCAACGCGCCTTAGTCGATTGCGGCGCCATTCAATGCGGCTTTTGCACGCCCAGCCTGATGATGGCCTTGACCGGCTTTTTTCTGAATGCCGAGACTTCCAACGAACAAGCCGCGATCGATGCGGTCGCCGGCAATCTCTGCCGCTGCACCGGTTACGCCGGCATCAAACGCGCGATAACTCGGCTCTGCCGGCAATTCGACCTGGCCGGATCGCCGCCGGAACGCAGAATCGATAATTTAGTGCACTGGCAAATCCTGCCGGCTTATTTTTCGGGCATTGCCGAGAAATTATCGGCCATTGCGCCGCGCGATGCGGTCGAGCAGTCGCCGGACGCGGTACTGGTCGGCGGCGGCACCGATTTATGGGCGACCAGACCGCATTGGCTACATACCCAATCATTGGCATTTTTGTCCGACAGCGCCGACGGCGTTCGCTTTGACGCTAACGATTGCATCGTCGATGCCGCGGTAACGATAGAACAACTTCGAACCTCCAAGTTGTTTCGTCAATTGTTTCCGTCGGTCACGCAAGACTTTGAATTGATTTGCTCGGCACCGGTCAGGGCGCGCGCGACAGTCGGCGGCAATCTGATCAATGCCTCGCCGATTGCCGATCTGGCGGTGTTCTTTCTGGCCTTGAATGCCCGTCTGCTTTTGGTCTCGCATGACGCAAGCCGCACCGTTTCGCTCAAAGATTTTTTTCGAGGCTACAAACAAATCGATTTGCAGAGCGGCGAACGATTGCAGGCCATCCATTTCAACCGAACCGCCGCCCAGGGCTTCAGTTACGAGAAAGTCAGCATGCGCCGGCATCTCGATATCGCCGCCGTCAACTCGGCGCTCGGCATCGAACATGCCGACGGGCGAATCGTCACAGCCCGTTTATCAGCCGGCGGCGTTGCTCCGGTGCCGTTTTATTTCGAGAAGACCTGCGCCTATTTGCAAGACAAATCGATAGCCCCGGCAACCGTTCTCGCCGCGGCCGATATCGCCCGACACGAAATTGCGCCGATTTCCGATCTGCGCGGTTCAGCCGAATATAAACGCTTGCTGTTAAGACAGTTGATCTTCGCGCATTTCATGAAGCTATTTCCGGAAGTGATTCGCTGGGAGCAATTACATGCACGACAATGATCTCGAACTGCATGCCCAAGGGCGCTCGACTTTCGTCGACGATATCGCGCCGCCGGTCGGTTTGCTGCATGCCTTTCCGGTCGTCTCGACAATCGCTCACGGCTTGATCGCCAGCATCGATTTTAGCGAGGCCTTGGCGTGTTCCGGAGTTGCCTCGATAGTGACCGCAGCCGATATACCGGGTGTCAACAATATCGGCAATGTTGAGGCCGAGGAAGTGCTATTGGCTTAACAAACCGTAATGTATCAAGGCCAGCCGATCGCCGTGGTCGTTGCCGAATCCGAAAGCGAAGCCCGGCATGCGGCCGCGCGCGTCAAAGTCGACTACCGCGAACTGCCCTCCGTGTTCGACGCCCGCGAGGCGCACCGGCAAGGTCTGCACATCGCGCCGCCGCGCATCTTCTCACTCGGCGATGTCGAGCAAGCCTGGCAAACGTGCGATGTCATCGTTGAAGGCAGGACGCAATCGGGCGCGCAGGAGCATGTCTACCTGGAAACGCAAACCGCGCTCGTTTATCCGCTGGAAAACGGCGGTTTAAGAGTCGTTTCGGCCACGCAGTCGCCGGGCATGGTGCAAAGGATCATCGCGCGGGTGCTGAAACTGGCGATGACGCAGGTCGAAGTCGACGTGCTGCGTCTCGGCGGCGGTTTCGGAGGCAAGGAAGAACAGGCGACAACCTGGGCCGCAATCGCGGCACTGGCGGCCAGCCGTGTGCAGCGGCCCGTCAAAATACGATTGAGCCGAAGCGACGACATGCGCTGGACCGGCAAGCGTCACCCTTACGATGCCGATTTCAAGATCGGCTTGGATTGCAGCGGCAAGATCTTGGCTTATGAAGTCAGTTTTTACCAGAATGCCGGCGCAGTCGCCGATCTTTCGCTGGCTATCCTGGAACGCACGCTGTTTCATGCTTCCAATAGTTATTTCATTCCGAATGTGCGCGCAACAGCGGTCAGCTGCCGCACGCACCTGCCTCCGAATACCGCATTCCGAGGCTTCGGCGGGCCGCAGGCGATGTTCGTACTGGAGGCGGCGATTTTCAAAGCTGCGGCGGCATTGCAAATCGATGCTGCCGAAATTCAGCGCCTCAATTTACTGCAAGAAGGCCAAGCGTTTCCTTACGGCATGCCTGCGACGGAATGCCGGGCCGGTCTCTGTTGGGAACGCTTGCAGGAAAAGCATGCGTTGTCTCGGCGGCAACAGGCGATTGACGACTTCAACGCGAGCCATCGACTCGAGAAAAAAGCCTTGGCGTTGATGCCGATCTGCTTCGGGATTTCGTTTACCGCGACTTTTCTGAATCAGGCCGGCGCGCTAGTGCATGTTTATGCCGATGGTTCGGTCGACGTCAGTTGCGGCGCGGTCGAAATGGGCCAAGGCGTCAAGCAAAAAATCCGAAACATCGTTGCTTTGACCTTTTCGATAGCTTCAGACCGCGTCAAGGTTGAAAGCACGAATACCTCGCGCATCGCGAATATGTCGCCGACCGCGGCCAGCGTCGGCGCCGATCTCAACGGTCAGGCGGCTTTAGCGGCTTGCCGTCAGATTCTTCAGGGCTTGAAACGAGTCGCGGCCGGACTGCTCGAAATCGAGGCCGAAGTCGATAAAATCGGCATCGAACAAGAACGCGTGTATTTCAACGGTCAGCCGACCACAATCGGCTGGAATCAATTGATTTCCGAGGCATATCTGTCCCGGACGGCGTTGTCGGCGCATGCGCATTATGCGACCCCCGGAGTCTATTTCGACAGAAGCAAGGAACAGGGCCGGCCTTTCGCCTATCATGTCTACGGCTGCGCTGCCATTGAAGTAACGGTCGATTGCTTGCGCGGGATTTATCGCATCGATGAAGTCGTTATCGTGCATGACGGAGGCAAGAGTCTCGCGCCCGAGGTCGATCTCGGCCAGGTCGAGGGCGGTCTGATGCAGGGCTTGGGATGGATGACGATCGAAGATATCCGTCATGATAGCCAGGGTCGTTTACTGAACGATACGCTGACCGCCTATAAGATTCCCGATATTCATTTCGCACCGGAAATCAACGTTGAATTTTTAGCCAAGGACAATCCGGCCGCGATTCTGCATTCGAAAGCGGTCGGCGAGCCGCCGTTCATGTATGGGATCGGCGTATATTTCGCGCTGGTCAAGGCGATACAGACTTTCAATCCGGCCTTTGAACCGGAGTTCAGCGCGCCAATGACGCCGGAAAAAGTGTTGCTGGCCTTGTATTCCGAAACATAATGGCACTGTTGACGCTGCGCAACAGCATGTCGGGCGCGTTGATTTATGCGGCGGGCGATAGCGCCGCGGCATTGTTGACCGACGAATTCCAATGGTTTCGATTGCTCGGTATGATGCTGGTCGGGGGGACATTGTATGCAATCGAAATTCCAGCCTATTTCAATTGGCTGGCGCGTTGTTTCAGAGGGAGCGATCTTCGCAACCGTATTCTACGCGCCTTGCTGGCTCAGGCGTTTTTCAATCCGCTGTGGATCGCGCGGCATATCGCATTGATCTATTGCGTGTCGGGCCGCTTTGCCGAACTGGACAGGCAATTACTAAACATCGGTTTGGCGTCATTTCTGCGCATCGTGCCGCTGGCGATAACAGCCAATTACCTGATTCAAAATCATATTCCGCTGCGCTGGCGTTTCATCAGCAGCGCGATTTTTTCGGCGATGATGGCGGTCTATTACGCGATGAGTGATGCATTCTTTGGCTAGGCTAAGGAGTATGCACAAAATAACTTCTGGAATAGTAAGCTTTGTGGAGGTTCGATGACTCGCTTGACAGGACGCCGTAAATACATCCATGTAGGCTTGACGGCGGCTATCCCTGCCGCCGACACCTGTCAATCGAGCCACCGCCCCCCCTCCGACATTTAAAGAAGTTCCTTCATGTTTGTTCCTAAGTCGAATTTTTTGTGGCACTGGCTTGCGGACCGGCTGACACGGCATCGTTCCGTCATGCTCATGATCGTCGTCGAAAGTCATGGCAGTTCGCCCGGCAAGCCCGGGGCGAAAATGGCCGTGACGTCGCATGGCGAATGCTTCGGCACGATCGGCGGCGGCGCGCTTGAAAGCGCCTTGCTCAAAGAAGCCCGTTCGGCCTTGCAAGAGGATGGTTTAGAGCCGAGGCTGAGACGTTTGCAGCATCATCCGACAAGAGACGGCGAAGCATCCGGCATGATCTGCGGCGGCGAACAAACCGTTCTGCTGTATACTTGCCGGCAAGATCAGTCCGCCTTATTCCGAAGCTTGGCGGATAATCCGCAAGGCGTGTTGACACTGTCGCCGGCCGGTATCGCATTCGATGACGCGCAGACCTTGCCTGAGTCGTGCCGGTTTACCCGGCAGGACGACAACGATTGGTTGTATAAGGAATCCGTCGATTGGTCCAAACAGGCTTATATCATCGGCGGCGGTCATGTCGGTTTGGCCTTGTCGAGAATCCTGGCGACGCTCGATTTCGATATCACCGTAATCGACGAACGCGAAAACCTCGATACCCTAACACGCAATAGTTATGCAAGACAAAAACTGAAGCTGCCGTATCGCAATGTCGGCAATGCGATACCGGAAGGCAATCAAGTTTATGTCTTTATCATGACGCATAGTCATTATGCCGACCAGAAAATCGCCGAGCACTTGGCCGGCAAAAAAGTCGCCTATCTCGGCGTATTGGGCAGCCGGAAAAAAATTGCCCACCTCAAAGCCAAGCTTGCCGAAACGCTGTCCTGCGATGAGCTTCAACGCATTCGAGGTCCCATCGGCTTGCCGATACATAGCCATACGCCCGAGGAGATCGCAGTCAGTATCGCGGCCGAATTGATACAAATTAGCAATAGTGCGAATTCCGCACCCTGTTTATTAAGTGACTGATCAAAAAAAACCAATAAACAATGGAATGATCAGATGTTTTTGACTATCCGCCGCAATTCAATAATCAAGTTGGGGATATCATCCTGAATAATACTCCATAGAGTATCGTTATCGATTCCCAAATAACCGTGTATCAGTCTGTTGCGCGTTGCGATGATTTGCCGCCAAGGAACTCTCGGATTGGCTTCCCTGACTTCCGCTGGGATATGAGTTGCGGCCTCTCCGATCAATTCAAGATTACGAACCGTTGCGTCATAGTTTAAACCGGTGGTTTCAAATGACTGCCGATCCAATCCTTCACAATAAGCCAAAACATTTTCGGCAAAATGCAGCATATCATTCAAATAAAATCGCCATTCCCGTTCAAACATTCACGGCTTCCCGCTCTATAAAAGGCCGTAATTCGGTTCTAACCGCTTTTTCAGTGACTAAATCGACCGGCACGCCCAGTTCATCTTCCAACAAAAACTGTACACCGAAATATTTTTCCGAGGTAGCCGGCCCGTTAAAGGCTACGATAATATCGACGTCGCTATTCGGCCCCGCTTCATTGCGCACGGTAGAACCAAACAAAGCCAGCCGCGTCACGCCGTAACGCTCCATTAACATAGGTTTTAATTTTTCTAAGATTGCCAATGCGCACTGCCGATTCATAGCATTTATCCGATTGACTCAATTTTCAAATCACGATCTGCCGCGATTCCTGCTCGTCGAATCATGTTCTTGTTTACCATGTGATTGTAGGCACCAAGCCCAAGCTATTAATTTCCTCATTGACTGATTCAAGCGCCTGATGCACTTCTAAAACTCGCTGATAATCCCAATACTTTAGCCGGTCGTTAAGTGCTTGAACGCCTGACGCATGTTTCTTGATTTTCTCTATCTGAACGGAATCGGAAACAGCCACGACAGCCTGAACGGCTGGATTATTGACCGCCTTCAGTAAATTCAAAATCAGGCTGTCAATCGATCCCTTGGTTTGAACTTCAAACACATATACGACGCGCCCCATATTGCCTATGGTTTGCTCCCATAAGGTATCCACACGGGAACCATCCGCCACTTTAACCTCTGTACGACTTTCCAATCCGAGCCATTGACCGATATCTTTCAGCTTATCCCGTATTTCGTCATGGATAAATTCAGCCGCTTCAGAGTCGATCTTCTCGGAACTGACTACATCCTCATTCTGATTTGATTTATAAATGGTGCTGAGATTGTTTTCAACTTGTAATTCTTCCCAAATGAAATAATCCGCAATTAACAAATCGGCATCAAGAAAGCCATTCGCTTTCAATTCCTGCACGATGGTTTTGGTTATTTCCGACAATTCGACATAGCGTTTACCGGTAAGCTGATAATTGTAACGCGGCAGATTATTCACACCGAGGTAATTCAGTCCGACGTAGGCCCGGCGGTTCCATAACATGCATTCATCAGGATGAACATAGCAAAGAATTTCGCTGATCATTGCCGGCCCCATTCCTTTGATTTTCGAACGGAATCGATCCCATCGTTTTTCTACCGGCTGTTCTCCCCACACGAGTTCCGCCAATTCGGTCTTGACGGTATCGAATTCATGATCGGACACCATTTTATCGGTTACATATTTCTTGTTTCCCCAAATCAGCATTGCCCAAAGTTTACCGATGTATTCTTCGAACTCCTCCAATTCCATTTGAAGAATTTTATCCTTTGTCCAAGACCTATAATATTGCTGGCGTGACTTACGCTCCGAAGTATCGCTAGCAAAACGATCAGGCTCATTCTGCTGAAAATTTTTATACGCTTGTATATGCTTTTGAAGTTTAAAAGTATCCACTTTAAAGCTCTAAATTAATAACCATTATCTGAATCATCTCAGATTCTCTTTGCATGAAAAACGATCGCAACAACCGGTTCGGGCTAGATCTCGGCCTCCGCCTCGCTCTGGTTATCGGCATCTTTTTCAATCATGCGGGACTTTTCCGGCTCCACAATCCACTCGCGTGCCATTTCCGTTTTGAGCTGCTGATAAAACGCATCGATTTCCAGGCCGGAATAATTCCATAAGGCTTTCGATGAAAGCTCGCCATTGTGTTTGGCGAGAATGGCGGATAACGGAGCCTGATCTTTATTGTTGGGGCTGACTTTAAGCTTTAGTTTTGACACCAATTCTGTTTTGGGCGCTTTCATTTTTAGGTCTTCCTTAATTTCGGTACCGGTAATAGATGCGATAGCGGCCTGGGCAAGATTTTTAGCGATTTTATTTGCTTTCGTGAATTGTTTTTCAAGCCGATCACAATACAAATCGAGATACTTCAATTTCTCTAATATTTTTTCTTGCTCGGACTTTGATGGAAGTGGCACAGCCAATTCATGAATAACTTTGCGTGATACATTGCGCATCGAATCGCTCGTCCCTGTTGCATTTTGTTTGTAGTATTCGCGTGATATTCTGGAATTATTGACAAGATTGACCCAAGGCTTTAGGTCATCATCAATAAAATTCAGTCTAATTATTTTGTCACTCATCATAAGTTTTTCCGGCACATCTACTGGTGCGATGACGCTCTTAGCAACAAGCTCAGCTGTGTTTGCTCGTGAAAGCATAAAGTCCAATGGTTTGACTTCATGTTCGGGACGAGCTTCTAAATTGAGAGGCAGCGCCTTATTCTCTTCGCTCTTAAATTTCCCCCAAGTGACCGCACTGACCTTCAGAACGCCCCACTCACCTTTTTCTCGTGGTGTTGGATTACATTTAGGACTCCATCCAGAGTCTGAAGAATGTATCAAATCTTCCAAAAGAACCCATCGCCAGCCTTTTGGCAGGACTATGTCCGACTCTACTTCTTTTAATTTTGCAGTCCTCTTTGCTGATTTGAATTTTGACAAATGCCTTAAATAATTTTCGACATCTTCCTCAGTTCTCTCTGATAAGTGGCCAATGATCGCAAGTTCTCTGAGAGTTTGTTTTAAATCGACGACATCAACAGAGCCATCAAATAATAATGGAAAACTACTTTGCACACGCAGCCAGGCATCTTTGAGTTCGTGGGGGCTTTGGGCGTTGGCGAGAGTGTCCAGTGCGGTGGTGCGGGTCAGGGTTTGCAGTTTGCGGCGTTTTTGTTGTTGAGCTTCCAATTTGTCGCAAAGCGCCATGAGCTCATCGACTTTGGCGACAATGCGTTTTTGTTCTTCTAGTACTGGTAATGATGTTGGTAAGGCCAAAAGATCATTTTGTCTGATTCCAGAAACAGTGGTTCCCTTTCCCTTAATTTTTCTCGTTTTATACAGTATCAGAAAGAAATCTCTATCCACCTCTTCAGGAAGCTCAAATGCCTTTAAATCTTGATTAATAGCTATGGGTATTGTATTTACTACAATTTTTCCCAATCCCATTCGCGTACAAACAATTACACTATTTTCCGGTATCAAGTTCGAAGAACTGTTTTTCAAACCTAACAACGTAATTTTATCTATAGTATCAGTAAGAACTGTTTTATCGCCTAAATCTTTAACGCTAGCCCATGGAATATCGCCATTCCAATAAGCAGGATTATTCTTCGAAGGTGTCCCTCCTCCTGTAATTGTAAGAACCAAATCGCCTAGCCTGCATTTAGCCCAGGAACTTGGTGCTTTTATCTCACATTCATCAACAGGTCGTTGTGGTTGTACTATTTTTTTTTGATCTTTATGTGCTTTCTTTTTTTCCTTAATATTTTTAAGAAGAGGATATGCATTTAGAGACAAATCTGCTTCCATCAGATCCCCACTTGCAGCTAAAAACAGGATCATTTCTCTTAACCGCTGCAACCCTCCCGGCGCATTAACAATATGCCCAAACTCGGCCAAAAACTGCTTGGCATCCATCAAGCTTGTTCCTCTTCTTCAAAATGGTGGGCAAGGGCCGCGGCGAGTTCGTCTTTCAGCAGGTTTTGCGTTTCCTCGATATCCGCCAGCAGTTGTTTGTATTGGATCAGCAGTTCGTCCGGGTCATGACTTTCCGCTTCCGGCGCATTGGGATTTTTGATGTCCAAATTGTAGATCGGCCAGTAGATGCGGTCGCCTGCCGCTTGTTCGTCCTTGGCTTGCTGTTTAAGTTTTTCAGACGCATTGCGTTGTTCATCGATTTGCTGTTCGATGGGTACGCGCTGTTCTTGCTCTTTAATGCCTCTAATGGAATCGCGCAGATCTTTTATATGATTGTCAATGTTATCTGCCTGGTTATTAAGCTTTTCCGCTTTATCCCAATAAGGTTTCGCTTTCGCTTCGGCGGCTTCCTTGATCGATTTAAAATCGATTTTCCAGGCGAGTTCGCTTTCCTGGCGTTCGGCAAAGTCGTCTTCCTCTTTACCCCACCAGGCTTTTTCCTGCTCAAATTCTTCCAACCGAATGGGTTTGGTTTTGCTGTAGCTTTTATAGCCTTCGGGGTACGGGTGTTCGTAAAACCAAATCGTTTCCGTCGGCTTTCCTTTGGTAAAAAACAACAGGTTGGATCTTATGCTGGTGTAAGGATTGAACACACCATTGGGCAAGCGGATTATCGTATGCAGGTTACATTCTTTGAGCAGATTTTCCTTGATTTTGTTTTTTACGCCTTCGCCGAACAAGGTGCCGTCGGGCAATACCACGGCGCATCGGCCGCCGTCTTTCAATAACTTTCTGACGATGAGGGTCAGAAACATATCGGCCGTTTCGCGGGCACGTACATCGGCCGGGTAATCAGTGCCAACGCCATCGTCCTCCATGCCGCCAAAAGGCGGATTGGTGATCACACAATCCACTTGTTCATTGCGCGACCAATCGTTCCAGGCTTTTGCCAAGGTATTACGATGCTCTATCTGACTCGGTACATCGATGCCGTGCAACAGCATATTGGTCGTGCAGAGCAAATGCGGCAGTTGCTTTTTTTCAAAGCCTCTTATCGATGCTTCGATGGATTTTTTTTGTTCCGCACTGGATTTATCGGTCAGCTGTCCGTTCAGATGGTCGATCGCGGCGGCCAAAAAACCGCCGGTACCGCAAGCCGGGTCCAATACCGTTTCGCCCAATCGTGGATTGACCCTTTGCACCATGAATTGAGTAATGGCGCGCGGGGTATAGAATTCGCCTGCATTGCCGGCGGAGCGGAGATCGTTGAGGATTTGCTCGTAAATGTCGCCAAGATGTTGGCGGGTTTTGAAATCGTGAAAGTTGATCGCTTCGTCGAGCTTTTCAATGACGCCCAACATCAGGGTGCCGGATTTCATGTAATTATTGGAATCGACAAAGACTTCGCGCACCACCTTGGCCTTGGCGATGTGCACATTGTTTTCCGCGCCTTCGATGTTCATGTCTTTCAGGCCGGGAAATACAGTGACGTTAACATATTCGATCAGCTCATTGGCCGCGATCTGGGGCTTACCATCTTTATATTTCGCCCAGTTGCGCCAACGGCACGCCTCCGGCAATGGCGACCGGTAGGTTTCGCCCCGGTCTTCCGCGTCGTCTTCCCACTCTTCTTCGCGCTGATCGAATATTTTTAAAAACAACATCCAGGTCAATTGGCCGATACGCTGGGCATCGCCATCGACACCGTCGTCTTTACGCATGATGTCCTGGATGGATTTGATGGTACTGCTTAGGTTCATGAACTCTTCTCTTTATTGCTTCAGCGATGTTCGCCGTAGGTCGGGTCAGCGTAGCGTAATTCGGCATTGATGGCGTAAAACGTCGGGTTACCCTACGCTAACCCGCACTGCCATTAAGTTAAGGACTTTTCCGTTCGCCCTGAGCCCTTCGGCTGCGCTCAGGAGAGCCTTGTCGAAGGGTGAATGGAGAAGTCCGAGTCGATAAGTTAAGCCGTCCATGGTTCGACAGGCTCACCACGAACGACTTAACTTAGGATTTCGCGACAAATATCTTCCCGTACCAATGGGGGTACGGTCTAGGGTTCAGTTACTCGCTTGACAGGACGCCGTGAATACGTCCGTGTAGGCTTGACGGCGGCTCCCTGCCGCCGACACCTGTCAATCGAGCAACTGAACCCTAAATCAAATAGGGAAGTTATTTATGACCGAATCCTTAATGGCATTGACACTAACCCGACCTACGCACTTTCGTCTTGGTAAAGTACCTGTTCAAGCTCGCTTAATGCCTGGGTAAATTTTTCCGGCCCGCCGAATATGCCCCGGCGTATTTGGGTTTTGGTGCCGTATTGGTCAAAAGGCGGTAATTCTAATATTTTTGGGTCTTCGATGTCTGCAATGCCGTGATCGGCGTATTTGTCGAGCAAGGATTCGAGCACAGCACGAGCTTGATCGCCATATTTGCCGAAGTAATTGCGCTTTTTGACCTTGTCGGCGCGCTCCTGCCGGGTCAGCGGTTTTTGATCGAAGGCGATATGTGCGACCAAATCGAAAACATCAAAGTCATCGCTCTTGGGTACGGCTTCTTTTATCAAATCAATGGGTATTCCCTGGTCTTCCAGTTCTTGTAATATCTTTTGCTTGCGGTCGGTTTCATTCCAACGTTTGAGAAAATCCTTGAGCGAACCGAATTCTTCTTTGAGTTTACGCCGCGAATAATCCCGTAGATCTTCGGTAATGAGTTTGCCGTCCGCATCCAAATACCGAGTCTGCACGACGCCGTCGTTCACCTCGACATCATCGACATAGTATTTGCTGCGCCCTTGCCTTGGTTCGTCATCCTCTTTTTCCAGCCTTTCAAGATCGTATGGCGATGGTTCGGGTTCGCCCAGATCTTTTGTTTCGTCCGTTGCGAGATCTTCCGGCGGGACGATGGGGTCGTCTTCCTTCGGTTCGTAGATCACAACCGGCTCTCCGTCGAAGTCCGGGTCCGCGAACAAGCGCGTCGCGCCTTTAAAATCCATGATGGTAAAGTACAGTTTGTTGTAGTCTTCGCGAAGACGGGTGCCGCGGCCCAGAATTTGTTTGAATTCAGTCATCGAAAAGATGTTTTGATCGAGCACGATCAACTTGCAGGTTTTGGCGTCGACTCCTGTCGTTAGCAATTTTGATGTGGTGGCAATCACCGGAAACTTTTCGTCATTATCGATAAAGTAGGAGAGTTGCGCTTTGCCTTCCGTGTCATCGCCGGTTATGCGCATCACATACTTACGATTGCTGGCAGCTTCCGGTATCAGTTTTACCAGTTCCTGCCGCATGCGCTCCGCGTGTTCCTGATCTTCACAAAATATAATCGTCTTCGCATAGGGATCGATTTGGCTTAGATATTCCCAAACTTTTCTTGCGACGAAACGCGTCCGCTTTTCCAACACCATATTCCGGTCGAAATCCTTGGTGTTATATTCCCGTTGCGGGATTTCACTACCTGTTTTGTCGACTTTACCTTTTTCGGGTGTATAACCTGCCGCGTCTTTATCACTGACAATGCGAATGACTTTGTAGGGCGCCAGAAAGCCATCCTGAATACCTTGTTTGAGTGAATAGGTATAAATAGGATCGCCGAAATAACGGCTATTGGAAACGTCTTTGGTTTCTCGCGGTGTCGCGGTTAGTCCCAGATGGGTTGCGGATTTGAAATAATCTAATACTTCATGCCATGCGGAATCTTCATCGGCACTTCCCCGGTGGCATTCATCAATAACGACTAGGTCAAAGAAATCTTCCGGGAATTGCCGATAAATCTTTTTCCACTCTTCTTTTCCCGTCACGGCTTGATACAAGCACAGATAGATTTCGTAATTCTTTTTGACTTGACGATTGGTGATTTTATGCATGACTTCGCCAAACGGAGAAAAGTCTTGTTGCATGGTTTGATCGACGAGGATGTTTCGGTCGGCAAGAAACAAAATACGCTTTTTCTTTTTGGCTTTCCATAGTCGCCAAATAATTTGGAATGCCGTATAGGTCTTACCCGTTCCTGTAGCCATGACCAGCAATATACGGTCTTGTCCATTGGCTATTGCTTCGATGGTTCGATTGATCGCCACTCGTTGATAATAGCGTGGTGCCATACCCGTGCCGTCGCTATAGTACGGTTGTTCGATCAACTTGATTGAATCTTCAGTGGTCAATCCTTTCCATTGCAGATAGAGCGGCCATAGTTGATCGAGCCGTGGAAATTCTTCCAAGCTCAATTCGCGTTCGGTTGGATCGGTCAGGCCCGTCCTGTCATGGATTAGAAAACCATCGCCATTCGAACTAATTGAAAACGGCACATCGAGCATTTCGGCATAGCTTAGTGCCTGTTGCATACCCTGCCCGACCGGAAACTTGTTTTGCTTCGCTTCAATGATTGCGATCGGGACATTAGGGCGGGCATACAGCACATAGTCCGCTCGCTTGGGACCGCCTTTAGCATCGGGATTTTTGATTCGCGCCGCCAATTTTCCGCGAACCATCACACGACCGTCGGTCAGTTTGACTTCCTCCCGAAACTGCGTTTGCTGCCAACCCGCCTCAAGAATGGCAGGTGTAATGTATTTGGTGCAGATATCGCGTTCACTGAGTTTCTTTTTTTCCATGTGGGGAATCCTATCAAATGAATTGACCGAACTGGGGTTAATTTTATATTTGGAGCCTATTTATTCCACTATTCACTGCTGAATTGATTTGACCCCAGCATAGTTAGGAATATGCCCAAAACAAATTCTCTAAACAATAGGCTTAGTGGTACGGTGACTCGATTGATAAGATGCCGTAAATACATGTTTGTAGGCTTGATTGCGGAATCTAATTGCCGAGGTTTAAAAGTCTGCCCTGCTGCCAACATCCTAACTAGCCAAACCCTATACGTTCATAAATTTAGCCAATTTTTAAGTATAAAGGGAGCAGGATCAGCCTTGATAAACCTCATCATGACTACCGACATTAACCAAAATAATCTCTTTTTCGGAAATGATCATTTCAATGGTTATCCGATAGCTGAGGTTGATCGATACCGAATGCAAATCGGCTAATTTGCCTTTTAGAGCATGTAAACGAAGCGCCGGATGAAAAGGGTTTTGAGATAGTAATAGCAAGGTTTTTCGGTATTGCTCTTTTAATTCCGGGTGTTGCTTTGCAAAACGCCGAGCGCGTTTTTTGTAACTCTCGGTAAAGATCAAGCTATAAGTCATTCCACGAATGACTCGTTTATATGCCGGTCAATATTGTCCTTGCTGAAACGGCCTGCCGAAAGATCCTGTTTCGCTTCATAGAGCGCGGCCTCCAGTTCCATTTCACGCAAGTAGTGGTAATGATCGATCTTCATTACAACAAAAGACTCTTTACCTCGGACAGTAATCACTGCCTCCGGCTGATTGGCAAGACTTTCTTCTAAACAAGCAATCCCTTTGGTTTTTAAATCGTTTGCGGTAATCATTTCTATCGCCCTATAAATAACACGATTAACTATATGCCTTAGGGCACGACGAGTCAAATTGAGCTACCGGAAAAATCTTTCAGTGTGCCCAAGTGGTCCTCGCTCCGTCGATAGGCGCGCGATGTCGATTGCGAAAATTATGATTTTGCAGCTCGATGTCGAAACTTGACTGGCAAAGACTATATTCAAGGGACCGCTGATGCTTAATTCAACAGTAATGCTTGCAGGAGCGCGCCCTACAATTCACAAATCTGTAATCATTAGACTGGAAACTCCGCGACTCCGCGCGATAAATTTACCCGCCTTCGCGAAAGCCCGGATAAAGCGTCATGCCGCCATCGATATACAGCGTTGTGCCGACCACGTAATCGGATGCATCGGAGGCGAGCCAAACCACGGCACGAGCAATATCGGCCGGATCTCCGACGCGTTCGTACGGAATCAGCTTCAGTAAATCGGCTTCCGCCTCGGGGGTTTCCCAGGCGCTACGATTGATCGGTGTTTTGATCGCGCCCGGCGACACGGCATTGACCCTAATCTTGTCATGAGCGACTTCCTGAGCCAAACTCTTCATGAACATCAACAGGCCCCCCTTTGACGCGGCATAATTGACGTGCCCAGCCCAAGGAATGATGTCATGCACCGAGGAATTGCAAATGATCTTGCCGGCCGAACAGGACAATTCCGGCACCACACCTCGGCGAAGAAATTCCTTGACCGCTTCGCGGGCGCACAAAAACTGCCCGGTCAGATTGACCGCCATCACGGTTTCCCATTGTTTCAAGGTCATCTCGACAAAAGGCGCATCGAGCTGTATGCCTGCATTGTTGACCAAAATATCCAGACTCCCCCAAGTCTTGATGACTCGTTGAAACATCTCCATCACTTGATCTTCTTGGCTGACATCGGCCTGAACCGCAATCGCTTCGCCGCCCGAGGCTTGAATCTTTTCCACCAAGGTTTCTGCCTCCTCGTCATCGGACAGATAATTGATCGCCACACGCGCCCCCGCTTCGGCCAGTGCGACGGCAATCGCCGCGCCAATGCCGGAGCTACCGCCGGTCACTAGAGCACGCTGCCCGGCCAATGATTTCTCGATAATAAGCGGCATAATTGTCTCTCCTCTTTGTTGCTTAATACTAAAAAGGGTAGTTAGCATGTGTTGTAGACCGTTCGTGCTGAGTCAAGTTGAAGGACTCAGGGCGAACGGTAGTTTGAGGCTCTCAACTGCTCTTTTTACTCTGAAAGTCCGTAGATTTGGACTCTTTATCTAATTTTTCGATATGAAAAACAATGCCGGTCCCGAAGAGGGTGCGGTTGCTCGACCGGCAGGTGTCGGCGGCAGGGAAAGCCGCCGCCAAGCCTACACGGAAGTATTCACCCAGCACCTAAATAAGCCATGATTTTGAATCATTGCCAAAGACCAATGGAATTTAGGTGCTGGATTTAGGTGCTGGGTTCACGGCGTCCTGTCGGGCGAGTGACCGCATCCTACCCCCCCTAGCACTTTTATTTGCCGGGGTGATAACGGCTTCTTCATAATTATTAGGTTGATGGAAAATCAAGGCAAGCCTGCACCCGGCACGTCAACTTCGACTATTTCGATGCGCCCAGATTTCAGACTATTGGCCTTATCGGGATCGTCCGTTTCAGAGGTCGTTATGAATAATGTCCGGCGCTCTGGACCGCCCAACATGCATGCATAAGGCACGCCCAGCGGTTTGATACGGGCTAAAATCTTGCCGCCCCGTTCGGATCTTATCACTTCGCCGGTTCCGGGACTGGCGACCCAGATGGCGCCTTCGTCGTCGAGACAAATGCCGTCCGGCGTTGCATCTCCCAAATCGGCCCAAGTTCTAGCGTCTCGCAACAAGCCGTCGTCGCCGATCCTGAATTCGGTCAAGCGCGCCGCGAAGGTTTCGGCGACGATCAAAGTCGTGCCATCCGGCGTTATCACACAACCGTTCGGAAACAGCAAACCTTCGGCGGCGATCCGGCAACTACCGTCCGTTTCGACCGCTATCAAATGAGTCTTGGCTTGCGGGGCGCCGCCGTGCAAATCGTAGCCGAAGTTGCCGACATAAACGCGGCCGCCGATTGTCGCGATCATGTCGTTGCAATGAAACGGGGCAAATGCGGACAAATCGGCATATAGCGTCCATCCTCGGTCTTCAAGCTTATAGACGGCACGCTCGGTCATCGCAACGACCAAAGGCGTTCCATCAGGCAACCAAGCCAGCCCGCCCGGCAGATCGTCGGTTTCTAAGATACACTGGGTCTGCCCGTCGGTTTTCACGGTCAACACACGACGCGCATGTTGATCGGTAAACCAAAGCCGATCGCCGCGCCAACGCGGCGCTTCAGGAAAGGCCAAGCCGGTCAGCAATATTTCGGTATCATGTTTCATCGCATTCGCTCCCAGAATAAGCCAGCCAATCCGCGATCGATTCAACCAGCGTTTCGACAGCTTGTTCGCTGTCGATTAAAAGAATGTCGTTAGCCGGTTCAAAGGTCGCGAGCTGGCTATCGAGCAATTCGGCGCCCAGGAAATGGCCTTGCCGTGTCGTCAAACGTCGATGCAGACTTTCCCGACTACAACTCAAGAACACATAGCTCACGTTAACTTCGCCCCCGCGCAATATTTTGCGGTAACTCGCCTTCAATGCCGAACAAGCCAGCACCGCCGAAATACCGCAATCAAGATAATGGATGATTTCGTTGTGCAAGCTGTCCAGCCAGGGTCTTCGGTCGTTATCGTCCAGCGCTTCGCCGCGCCGCATTTTTGCTATATTCGCTTCGGAATGAAACGTATCGCCTTCTATGAAAGGCCAGCCTAAATACTCGGCAAGCGCCTTACCGACCGTCGATTTTCCGCAACCGGAAACGCCACCGATGATTACGACACGCGCGGTGCGATGCCCGTTTTCGTTCGACGAGTTCATGTTTCGATCGTCAGTCCGGTAACTTAAAAACACGATAACCCCACGCCGGAAAATCGAACCGGATGACTCCCTCATTTATTTCGACGGCTGGATTCTGCGGCTGCGAACTCAATAAGGCTTGCGTGTTATTTTCGGTTTTCGGTATCTGCGCTCCTTCAAGACGGCACTGGCCCGGCTGAGCGGCATAGTTGACGGCGACCCAGACCGTTTCTTCGGCCGATCGCCATCGATAAACGATGAAATTTCGCCAGGATTCGTTGCCGTCTTCGGTCGGTCGGCAATCCGCCAATGTCCATTCACCGCTTCTAAACACCGGTCTTTGCAAAGTCTGCAACAAACCGCTGTAAAACTCGCTCAAGCGTCGGTCGGCGGTCTCTTCAGGCCCACGGCACAGATGAATCGGAATGTGCACGCTGTTGCCGGTCAATTGACCGTCATGAAAAAAACGCAAACCGGGCGAGAGAAAAGTGACGATCGCGGCGGCTTCGTGGACATCTTGCGGAAACGTCTCCGCGGCGCGCGGTTCGTCGTGATTTTCAAGAAAACGCGCCAGTTTGTTTTGAAAATCGAGACCCGCGACCAAATGATCACGCACGGATCGGAAGGACTTATCTCTAAGCCGATCATAAAGCCGTTTGTCATAGGTGTAATCGAAACCTTGTTGCTGCAGATTCCATTCGAGATCCCAATAGACTTCGGCCAGCAGCATGAAATCCGGGTAACGCTCGCGCACCGCCGCGATCGCCTTCGGCCAAAACGGCTCTATCGATTTCCCCCAAGTTCGCTCGAATACGTCCGGCAGAATCAGCATCGCCATGTCGCAGCGCACGCCGTCGCAGCGTTCGGCAACGGCAAGCAATTCTGCGATCATCGATTCCTGTACTTTCGGATTGCCGTAGTCCAGTTGCAGCGTATCGGGCCAGCCGTCGAAATAAGGATCGCGGCCGTAAGCAAAGACTTGCCTGCCCTGCGCGCTTTCCAATTCGATATAATTTTGCGGTTCGCGCGCCAGATCTTCTTTCGAGCCTTGAATATAAAATTCCGGGTGTGCCCGAACCCAAGGATGGTCCAATGCGGTGTGATTCGGCACGAAATCGAGCATCAGCTTCAGACCTTGCTCATTCAGCTTTTTGCGTACACCGGCGAGGGCTTTATCTGTGCCGAGGCAGTCCGACGTTCGATAAGCGGTAACAGCGAAGCAGGAACCGCAAATGTCGTCTTCGGACAAATCGGCCAAACTCGCATGAAAACCTGCCTGCCACGGCTCATGACTTCGGGAAACTTGCGCTCCGGCTTGACCGGTTTGCCAAACGCCCAGCAACCATAGCCAATCGAAACCACGTTCGGCAATGCCTTGCCATTCGCCATCCGGCCAGTCGTCGATACCGGCGGCCCCGCCCCGGTCGCGGCAAAACCGCCGATGCCGGACTCGTGTATTGATTTGATAAAGCGATGGATAATGTGAAACCGCCATTTCATCACCTCTTTTGCCGTGTTGGTGTTTTGTCCGTTCCCGCCAATGCTTCGACGATTTCCTGCATGCCGCCTTCCATCAATTCTTCATGATCGAGCGAACCGAATATCGTCAACAGCGTCGCCAGGGTACCGGTCCAGCCGGTTTGATGACTGGCCCCGAGCCCCGAACCGTCGTCGCCATGAAAATATTCATAGAACAACAGATGATCGCGAAAATGTGGATCGCTCTGAAACTTTTCGGCGCCGCCGAAAACCGGCCGTTTGCCGTTTTGATCGGGCAGAAATATATCCATCAGCCGGCATGAAATTTCCTTGGCGATTTGAAACAGATTGAGCCGGTTACCTGAACCGGTCGGGCATTCCATCTTAAAATCGTCGCCATAATAGGCATGCATTACCAATAAGGCTTGAATGATCAAGAGATTAGCCGGCAACCACACCGGCCCGCGCCAGTTCGAATTGCCGCCGAACATATAAGTATCGGACTCGCCCGGTATGTAAGCGACGGTATGGGTTTGCCCCTCCCAATGAAACTGATAGGGATGATCTTGATGATATTTGGACAACGAGCGGATGCCGTAAGGGCTTAGAAACTCTTGTTCGTCGAGCAAACGGGTCAATACGCGCCTTAATTTCTCTTCATCCAAGATCGCCAGCAAGCGTCGATTCTCTCTGCCGGGCGTTATCGGACAAAAAATCGCCTCGGCCAGATGTTCCTTACGCTTAATCAAGTTTTCATAGCATTCTGCGAAGTCGGGCAATTGCACCAAGGTATCGGCTTCGATTACCGTGACTGCGCATAACGGCAACAAGCCGACCAACGAACGTACTTTTAAACGTGTCGAGCTGCCGTCCGGGAAACGTAGCACATCATAGAAAAAGCCGTCCTCCTCGTCCCACATATCCCGGTGTTCGCAGCCGATATCATGCATCGCTGCGGCGATTTCCAAAAAGTGATCGAGATAGGCAATGACCTTTTGCTGATAGCCGGGATCGTGCTTGCTCAACTCCAAGCCGATCTGAATCATGTTCTGCGCATAGAGCGCCATCCAGGCGGTGCCGTCCGACTGTTCGAGATGCCCGCCGGTCGGCAGATGTTCACTGCGGTCGAATACGCCGATATTGTCCAAACCCAAGAAGCCGCCTTGATAAACGTCGCCGTCAGGGCCCTTGCGCGTTTCCCACCAATGAAAATTGCGCTCCAAATCGACAAAGGCACTTTTTAAAAAGTCGATATCGCCCTCGCCACGACGCTCGCGATCGATATGATAGACCATGCGCACGGCCCAGGCATGGACCGGCGGGTTGACTTCGCTGAAATTCCATTCGTAAGCCGGAATCTGGCCGTTCGGATGCAGATACCGTTCGTCAAGAAACAGACTGAGCTGTCCCTTAGCGAAATCGGAATCGACCAGTACCAAGGCCAAGGTATGAAAAGCCGAATCCCAAACCGCATACCACGGATATTCCCATTTGTCCGGCATCGAAATGATGTCGTGATTGCGCATGTGTCCCCAGTCGCCATTGCGGGTAGCCTTACCGTGATGCTCTTCGAGCCAGCGGCCGACATCGAATTCGTAATATTGCTTGGTCCAAATCATGCCCGCCAGAGCCTGCCGCAACACCAGCCCTTGCCGGCCCGGTAGCTCCCCGGTCAACTCCTGATAAAATTCATCCGCTTGTTTGATTCTTTGTTCGAAGATGGCGTCGAAGTTCTCGAAAGCCGTTTTCGCTTCACCATCCGCCTTACGCAGGCGTAGTCTGACGATTTTCGTCTCGCCCGGTTGAACGGTCAACGCATAATCGGCCGCCGCTTTCGTGCCGAATCCTTCCGGGTTCACGGCATCCTGCTTGCCTAACACCACATAGTCGTTGATGCCGTCCTTGACATAAGCGCTATGATTTTCGCCACCGAACAATAAGCGGTTATTGCTTTCATTGTCGACGAACAACCAATTCGGAGCGCCTTCGGCTATCAATTGGTAATCGCCTAATTCCGCATGACTTACCAACACCTCGCTCGTGCCGTTTCCGCTTTCGGCACGAGACAATTGCGGCTTGGCCGTCTGATTCGACCCTGCCCAGGTATTGCGAAACCACAGCGTCGGCAGTACTCGAAGCGATGCTTCGGCCGGCCCGCGATTCACGATGCCGATGCGGATCAGAATATCCTCGGGTTCCGCCTTCGCATATTCGACGAAGACATCGAAATAACGATCCTCTTCGAAAATACCGGTATCGATCAATTCATATTCGGGGTCATGTTTGGAGCGGCCGGCGTTGGTCTCGACCAGGTCTTCATAGGGAAATGCAGCCTGCGGATATTTATAGAGATATTTCAGATAGCCGTGGTTCGGCGCCGCATCGAGATAGTAATAATATTCCTTGACGTCTTCGCCGTGATTGCCTTGCGGCCCGGTTAAACCGAATAGACGCTCTTTCAAAACCGGATCTCGACCGTTCCAAAGCGCCAACGCAAAGCAAAGCCGCTGGCTATCGTCGCTGATACCGCCCAAGCCGTCCTCGCCCCACCGATAGGTGCGCGATGTCGATTGCGAATGGGGAAAATAATTCCAGGCGTCGCCATTGTCGCTGTAATCTTCACGCACCGTTCCCCATTGCCGCTCGCTAAGATAGGGCCCCCATTTCGACCAATCCTTACCAGCGGATTTTCCGAGCGTATATTTTTTTGCCATGGTCGTCTCTTCGAATTTTTATGGGTCAGGAACGCTTTATTGCGTTGAATCTAAGTTACAAAAATCATTTCTTTACTCAAAACGAGAGTTAGACCCGCTCACTATTTCCCCAGCGCATAAGGCTTTGTGTCGCTATCGCGACGCTTATGTTTAGTCGGTTCGCGGACCGACAACCGCGATACTGCTACGAAACCCATCCATGGGTTTCGCCCTACGGGCCAGCTAAAGCTGTTCAAAATCGCTCCAGGCGATTTTGT
>JAHJSQ010000017.1 GCA_018830325.1 Gammaproteobacteria bacterium | reverse complement strand
CGGCCTCCGGGTGTCTTTTCTTTTGGATACTTTTCTTTGGACAAGCAAAGAAAAGTATCGCGGTTGTCGGTCCGCGAACCGACTCCATATAAGCGTCGCGATAGCGACACAAAACCTACTTCGGACTTCAAATAGGCTGAAGCTTATACGCAATCAGGAATATTTTTGAAATTGTTGGTTCATAGGCTACTAATCGCCAGGTGTAGGGTGCGCATCGTGCACCTGGGTCGGGCTCTTGACGGTTCGGTACCCTGGAAAGGTGCGCGATGCGCACCCTACAAGATTGCACTTACTCTTCCCAAGCCCGACCGTCACGCGCCAACAATGCGACCGACGCGACCGGCCCCCAACTTCCTGCGGAATAGGGTTTTGGCGCAATTTTTCTACGCGCCCAAGCATCTTGTATCGAATCGACCCATGCCCAAGCCTGTTCGATTTCCTGCCGACTCAGGAACAAGGTCGGATCGCCGCGCATCGCTTCCAAAATCAGCCGCTCGTAACCGCCGAAAAACGGACTGTTTTTGAACGTTTCAGAAAAGCTCAAATCGAGTTTATTCTGTTGTAACGTGATACTGCCGCCTATACCGGGTACCTTATTGAGCATTTCGATTTCCACGCCTTCTTTCGGCTGTAAATGAATGATCAACTTATTCGGCGGCAATTCGCGGTAACTGTCCTTGAAGATATTGTGCGGCAAGCGCTTGAAATAAACGACGATTTCGGTGCGCTTATTTTGCATGCGCTTTCCGGTACGCAGATATATCGGTACGCCGGCCCAGCGCCAATTATCGATATCGACGCGCACCGCGACGAAGCTTTCGGTGGTACTCTCCTTATCGGCACCTTCCTCCTCGGTATAGCCCGGCACGGCTTGTCCTTTCATGTAACCGGCGGTGTATTGCCCTCGCACGGTCACTTCTTCGACATTGTCGGCGGTAATCGGACGCAAGGCTTTCAACACCTTGATTTTCTCGCTATGAATGCTTTCGGCTTCCAGCGACGCGGGTGGTTCCATTGTGATAAAGGTCAGGATCTGCAATAAATGATTTTGCAGCATATCCCGTAGTTGCCCGGTTTTATCGAAATACTCCCAACGGCCCTCGATTCCGACTTCCTCGCCAACGGTAATTTGAATGTGATCGATGGTATTGTGATTCCAATTGGTCGTAAAAATCGAATTGGCAAACCGTAAGGCCAACAGATTCAGAACCGTTTCCTTTCCTAAATAATGATCGATACGGAATACCTGATCCTCGTTAAACACTTCAGCAACGGCATCGTTGATTTCCCGATTGGATTTCAGATCGTTACCGATCGGTTTTTCCATCACCACTCGCGATTCTCGAGTCAAAATTTTCGCTTTATCGAGACCCTGGCAAATATTTTTGAACAAAAACGGCGCAACGGCTAAATAATTGACCAGTACCCTGGATTTAGAATCGATAACTGCATTCAATTGTTTATATTGATCGAGCTGAGTTAGATCGATCATGAGATATTGCATTCGAGCCGAATAACGCTGCCAGACTTCATCGTCGATCGTCTCGTTCAGATAAGACTGTAAACTTTTCCTAGCGACTTTAACGAAACCGCCCTCTTCGAGAACATGACGGTCAATACCGATGATACGAGTCTCGGGCTCGATCAATTCGGATTTTTCGAGCCGATATAACGAAATTAATAATTTGCGCGTCGATAAATCGCCTAATGCGCCATATATGACCAGGTCACACGGTTTGAATTTTTGATTTGATTTCATTGAATTTGATGAAGAATAAACCGATTTTCGGCTACTTAATTAGATTTGAAAAAAATGAAAGAAAAACTGAAACCGCTTCCCTACGTTCATTTATCTTTCCATTTGATATTGCAACCGATGCTCGGAACTTGCTGCGGATCGATGGCTTTTTCGGCCAGTAAGTAATCCAAGGCCGCGCGTAAATCGCTACCGGTCAACGGCACATCGTTTTTAGGGGTCGACCCGTCCAAGCGTCCGCGATAAACACAAGATAGGGCTGCATCGAATACATAGATATCCGGCGTGCAAACAGCTTGATAGGCTTTCGCAACAGACTGGCTTTCATCGTAAAGATAAGCGGCGAAAGGGTTGCCCCATTCCCGCATCATTGTTTGCATTTTATCCGGCGCGTCCTGCGGATAATTGACGATATCATTAGCGCTGATCGCAATCGTGCTAATGCCCTGTGCTCGATACTCCTCAGCAATGGCGATCAATTGATCTTTGACATGCAGAACATAAGGGCAATGATTACACATGAAGAGAATCACCGTACCTTTTTCACCTTTCAATTCTTGAAGGGTTTTAGTCGTTCCGGTCACGGTATCGGGTAATTCGAAATCCGGAGCACGGGTTCCTAAAGGCATCATATTAGATTCGGTCGCTGCCATTCTATACACTCCTATGTTTTGCTTGGATAATCTTAAATCATATCGAAAGCGGAATTATAAAGCCTTAACCCAAGCATGAATAGCTACGCCGCTTTGCAAATGACGGGTTTTACTTTATGACCCCTTTAGCAGGCATAGTTGAATTGTCTATGAAATATCCGGTCCTATTGGTTTTAATCCCTTCATTTAATGAAGAATCGTTCAACTTTGTTAGCTGCGGAGATGGATAACTGACACTTTTTGAGCTATCTTGGCGGCCGACGATTTCATCCCAATTCCAAAAATGACAGTAACGATGGACTATGACCCATACGAAACATTATGCCAAGACTGCAGACTAGTCGAGCTATGTCTTCCTTACGGCTTACCGAAAACCGAGCTGGAACAGTTCGAGACAATCGTAAAAAACAAAGCGCCACTGTTAACCGATCAATATCTCTATCAACAGGACGAAAAATGCCAAAGTTTATTCGTCGTTAAAACAGGATCGTTCAGAAGTTTTATATACAGTGAGGATGGCGCGGAACAAACAATTGGATTTTATTTACCCGGGGAATTAATGGGGTTTGACGCTTTTCAGCATGGGCGCTTCACAAGCTCGAGCATAGCGCTTGAAACGAGCAAGGTATGCGAATTGCCACTATCACAGCTTAATAAGTTATGCCGGTTGATTCCTAGTTTGCAATCTCAAATGCTGCGCGTTTTAGGTAAGGAAATCGAATCCGATCATAATCTGATTTTGTTATTAGGTCATCGTTCCGCCAAAGAAAAAATGGCGACCTTTCTATTAAGGCTATCGCATCGATACAATGCCTTAGGGTTTTCGAAAACCGAATTCAATTTGACGATGAAACGGCAAGATATCGCTAATTTTTTAGGTATCACTAACGAAACCGTTAGCCGCTTGCTTGCCGAACTGAACCATCAAGGAATCATTACCATCAATCGACGCAACGTCAAAATTAACAATATGGACTCTTTAAAAGTCATTGTCGAATAATTGTTATTGAACCGAAGCTACCGCATAATCCCTTAAAGAGTAGCGGAAACCTCGGTTCAACTCGCAACGGAAAGTCGTTATTTCAACATCATTTGCGCTGAATTTGCAGAGTCGGACGGCCGGCTGGGACCTTGACCGGATTCGCTGCAAGCGGCTAAAGCTGAAACTGCAATAATGGCTAAAAACAAACGGCTAATAATTTTCATAATAAACTTTTCTCAATTGTGAGTTAAAACGTATTGTTCCTTGCTCAATCGAATCGATCGATCAATAAAACTTAACACCCTTACGGGTAGAGCCATTATTGCATCATTAGTTAATCGCTGATTGATATGGATCAATTGTTAAACGCTTTTGGTCGGCTTTTGTTCCTCGGCAACACCATCTTCTACAAGCGATCCCTGCCGCCGACACCTGCCAATCGAGCAACCGAATCCTCCCTAAAATCATAGGTATCTACACAAGTACTTGCTCCTTCTCCCTTGAGGGAGAAGGTTGGGATGAGGGGTATATAAGTGGTTGTTTTACTCTCACCATCCTAATCTTCTCCAACAGCAGAGGGAGCCAGGCTAGCTTGTAACTCATTGTATTTATAGAGCCCGTGATTAATTAAGCTACATTCGAAGCGTATTTAGTATCTTCCAGTCTGAAAAAGGAGCTAATACGTTCTGCATTGTGCTTCAATGAATCCAATGCAAAAGTAATCCGTTCTTTTAAATCAGCTTTATT
>JAHJSQ010000016.1 GCA_018830325.1 Gammaproteobacteria bacterium | reverse complement strand
CAGGACGTTGCAGTCAGAGCTTACAGGGATGTATTCACCCAGCACCTAAATACCATAATCCATTTGCTATGATAAACAATTTTGGATTATTTAGGTGCTGGGTTCACGCGTCCTTAGAAATCAATGCCTGACACCAACCTACCGCATGCGCTGAATAGTTACGAATAACCTAACTTCCGATTTCTTAACGGCAAACGCTATGGACAACGATTTTTTTCTTTTCGATACCGAACGACTGCATGCCGTCGCGGCCGATGACCGAGTAAAGCAAGGTCTGGCTTATTTTTCCGAGAACCGTGTATTCGATCTCGATCTTCATGACGGCATCTTGTCGGCACAGGTCGAAGATGAGGATGCCGATTTGCCGTATTATTTGGAATTGTCCGAAGGCGGGGATATGCAACTTCATGTCGATTGCCACTGCGGCGATCATCAGCTGGTTTGCAAGCATGCTGTCGCGGTCTTGTACGCTTACGCCGATCAGTTCGGAAGCGATGAAGAGACTCTGCTCGGTAGCGCGGTCGAGGAAGCGATCGCCGAACGCGTCAAAAAAGGCCGCAACGAAGTCCGTGTTAAATTGATCAGCGGTAATCTCGGTTTCGGCATTTGGCAGGCGTCGTCGATCCAATCGGCGACGCATTGGCAGCAAACCTATCAGGTGCAGATTCGCTCGCTCGATCAACGCATGAATTATTGCACCTGTCCCGATTTGGCCAGCAACCGCCTCGGCACTTGTAAGCACATCGAAGCGGTCTTGCATTATGCGAGCAAACAGCCCGACTATAAGAAACTGAAACAGGCCGGTTGCCCGGTGTCTTTCGTCTACCTATCTTGGGAGTCGGCCACGCATCCGGTGCTGCGCTTACATCGCAGCCCGCATATCGAAACGGATCTCGCCGAATTACTCGCTAATTATTTCAATGCCGACGGAAGTTTCAACGGGCGAGTGCCGGAGGATTTTTTCAGATTGTCGGAACAGGTATTCGGGCGCGAAGATTTCCAATTGGGCGACGATGCCGTGCGCTATGCCCGGCAATGTGCCGAGGATGCCGTGCAAGCCGAACGGGAGCGACAGATTGCTCAGGAAATTTTGCGCGCGAACGGCGTACTTCCCGGCATCAAGGCGCGTTTGTTTCCGTATCAAAGCGAAGGAGTGGCATTTTTAGCCTCGCTCGGCCGGGCGCTGCTTGCCGACGACATGGGGCTGGGCAAGACCTTACAGGCTATAACTGCAGCATCCTGGATGGCCGACAATCTCGACATTCGGCGCGTCCTGATCGTATGCCCTGCGTCGTTGAAATCGCAATGGGCACGCGAAATCGAAAAATTCACGCCGCATGGCGCGCGCATCGTGCAAGGCCCTGCCGAAAGTCGTTCGGTACATTACCGTGCCGATGCTTTGTTTTTCATTGTCAATTACGAATTGATCTTGCGCGATCTCAGCGTCATCACCGAAACGCTGAAGCCTGATCTGGTGATTCTCGACGAAGCGCAGCGGATCAAGAACTGGCGTACCAAAATCGCTTCTTCGGTGAAATTGATTCCGTCGCGTTATGTGTTCGTGCTAAGCGGTACGCCGCTAGAAAATCGATTGGAAGACCTCTACAGTTTGTTGCAGGTGATCGACGCGCGCGTGCTCGGTCCGCTGTGGCGCTGTTTGCTCGATTTCCATGTCACCGACGAGCGCGGCAAGGTGATCGGTTATCGCAATTTGTCCGAATTGCGGCGTCGTATCGCGCCGATTATGTTGCGGCGCAATCGCAGCTTGGTCAGCGATCAATTGCCGGATCGGACCGAAGTGCGCCTGGATATCCCGATGACGCCCCAGCAAGTCGAACTGCACGGATCGGCGCTGTCCGCGGCAGGTTATATCGCTCAAATCGCAAAACGCCGGCCGTTGACGCCGAGCGAACAAAACCGCTTCATGGCGGCGTTGCAACAAGCACGCATGGCCTGCAATGCCGCCGGCCTTGTCGATAAGGAAACAGAAGGTTCGCCGAAACTCGACGAAATGGTGGGCATCCTCGAAGAGATCTGCCTCGAAAGCAGCCGCAAGGCGGTTATCTTCTCGCAATGGGCCATCATGACCGAAATGGTCGAAGCCAAGGTCCGCGCGATGGGACTTGGCTGCGTGCGATTGCATGGCGGCGTACCGAGCGAAAAGCGCGGCGAATTGATGGAGCGCTTCGAAAAAGACGATTCGGTGCAAGTGTTCATTTCGACCGATGCCGGGGGAACAGGCTTGAATCTGCAATCGGCGACCGTGTTGATTAATTTGGACATGCCTTGGAACCCGGCCATACTGGATCAACGCATCGCGCGGATTCATCGTCTAGGTCAGAAACAGAATGTGCTGATTTTTCTGTTGTTGGCTGAGGATTCCTACGAGCAGCAAGTCGCGAAGCTGGTGCAAAACAAACGCGACCTGTTCGACAATGTCATCGATCCCGAGGCTTCCGAGGATGTTGTCGGCGTGTCGAAAAAAATGCTACAGACATTGATCGATGAGCTGGCCGCAACAGAGCCCTCGGCAGACACGGAAAATAAGCCGCCGTTGCTGGAGCTGGAGGAAAGTCTCGAAACGGAATCCGCCGATCAGCCCGAAAAACTGCTTAAACACACGGAGCCTGCCGCCAGCGAGGACGAATCCGATAGCGCGATTCGGCAATTGATCGTGAATATACAGAACTGTTTCGGCACACGTATCGAACGCATACTTGGCGCAGGCGGCGGGTTGCTGGTCGTTTTGAATGCGGTCGACGATGCCGACGAAGATAACGCGCGCAACCTGTCCGAGCCCGATGTTCCGGTGGCGCTGATCGACCGGCGAACCTTGGCCGGTTTACAGCGTCTTGGAGCCGCTTCGCCGGTCGCGCAAACCGAAGTACTGTTCGAGCCGGACGAGAGCGAAGCCGCACAGGTCAATCCATTGCATCAGACAGCCGAAGACAAATTGAAGTCGGCTGAATTACTTTGGGCTCAGCACGCGAATGCCGGCGTGATGGACTTGTTGACTGCGGCTTTGTTGGCCAAGGCTTCGGCAATCGGCGGCAAAAGCCAAACGCCGCCGGCCGATCAGGCGACCGTTTGGTTGTACGGCGAATTATTACCTCAACAGCGCGTTACGCAAGAACAAGCTGCCGTATTTGCCCGAGTGTTTTCGTTGAGCCAAGCGCCGTCAGTTCCGGATGCATTGATCGAACAATGCCTGACCGATGTACGCTGGCTGTTGTCGGTGTTGGCTTGATAGAGAACATCGGAGGGTGAGTATCATGCGCGTCAGCTATGCCGAACACCGCTTGAGCGAAGCAGACTATCTGGAAGGCGAACGAGACGGTCGGATTCGGCATGAATTGATCGATGGGCATGCCTATGCGATGACCGGCGCGAGCGACAAGCACAATAAGATTAGCGGCAATATTTTTGCCGAGCTTAGAAATGTGTTAAAGCAAAGAACGTCGCCATGCACAGGCTATATCAACGACATGAAAGTCAAAGTACAAAACGACTTTTATTATCCCGATGTGATGGTGGTCTGCGACCGGCAGGATCTCGAAAGCGACTATTACAAAACCCAGCCGGTTATTATTGTTGAAGTGCTTTCGCCGGGGACGCGGCGCATCGATAAAACCTTGAAGCGCCAAGCTTATTTGTCTTTGGAATCGCTTCAGGAATATGCGCTGGTCGAGCAAGATAAGGCTGAGATCGAAGTGTTCACGCGGCAAAGCGGCTGGCAGGCGGCTTATTACTATCTCGGCGATACGATTTATTTCGAATCGATCGATGCGAGTATTTCGGTCGAGGATATCTATTATCAGGTCGATAACGAGGATGTCTTGGCATTCATTCAGCAAAAACAGCAATCTTGAATCCATTAAGCCGCTTATTTTTAATGCCGAAAGCACTTATCGATTGACAGGTAGGCATTCTTTGCTAGCATGGATATACAGTTTGTATATCTCGGTAAAGAGGGAGGTTAGTATGGTTCAAACGACGGTGTTCAAGAATAACCGAAGCCAAGCGGTTCGGTTGCCCAAGGAAGTCGCATTGCCGGACGACATAAAATCGGTCGACGTGATTGCGGTCGGTAATAAACGCATCATTTCTCCGGCTGGCACGGCATGGGACGATTGGTTCGAAGGGTCGGGCGTCTCCGATGATTTCATGGGCGAAAGAGGTCAGTCCGAAGTGCAACTAAGAGAGGCATTCTGAGTTGCTGAAATACATGCTTGATACCGATACCTGCATCTTCACGATCAAAAGAAGACCCGTTCATCTCAAGCGCTTATTCAATGCGCACATCGGCCAACTCTGCATTTCATCGGTAACGTGGGGTGAACTTGTCTACGGCGCTGAAAATTCAGAACAAGTTCAGCGTAATTTATTGGACATCGAGGGTTTTGCCGCGCGTCTTGAAGTTCCTCCTTTCGACGCGCATGCCGCAAGGCAATCCGGTCAGATCAGGGCCGAGTTGTCACGCGCAGGCATGACGATTGGCGCTTACGACATGATGATTGCGGGGCATGCGAGAAGTCTAGGCTTGATTGTCGTTTCCAACAATGTCAGAGAATTTAGCCGCGTGAGCGGAATTCGTTTGGAAAACTGGCTCGAAAATATCTAATGTATCCTACAATCGAACATCACGGCGCGGTCAACGGCGTCACCGGCTCCTGTCATGAGTTGAAAATCGATGCAGACGATTCGGTGTTGATCGATTGCGGTTTATTTCAAGGCGCGGAAGTCTCGAACGACGGCGCGGCCTTCGATAACCTGCAGATCGAATTTCCGGTTCAGCCGGTTCGTGCGTTGATCGTCACGCATTGTCATATCGACCATGTCGGCCGCATACCTTATTTGTTGGCCGCCGGTTTCGACGGGCCGATTTATTGTTCCGAGCCGTCGGCAGAATTGTTGCCGCTGGTGCTCGAAGATGCAGTGCAGGTCGGATTCACGCGCGACAAGGCGTTGGTCGAGCGTTTTATCGGCTTGATCCGGTCGAAGATAGTCTCCGTGCCTTATGGACAGTGGCAATCGGTGCCGTTGAGCGGGAAAACCGGCAGCAAATTAAAAATCAAATTCAAACCGGCCGGCCACATACTCGGTTCCGCCTACATCGAATGCGATGTAGGGAGCGTCAGGCAACATAAACGCATCGTATTTTCCGGCGATTTGGGGGGACCCTATACGCCGCTTTTGCCGGCGCCGAAATCGCCTTATCGGGCCGACGTGCTGGTGCTCGAAAGCACCTACGGCGACCGTTTGCACGAAAACCGGCGGCAACGTAAAGACATGCTGAAGCAATTGATCAGCCATTGCTTGCAAAATCGCGGCGCGATTCTAATTCCTGCATTTAGTATTGGACGGACGCAAGAGCTGCTTTACGAACTCGAAGAGCTGATTCATCGTTATCGGGAAGAAACCGTTGCGAAAGGCTTGGCATGGGATGATCTCGAAATCATCGTCGACTCGCCGCTCGCGAATCGTTTTACCCAAGTTTACCGCAAACTAAAACCCTATTGGGACGCCGAAGCCAAGCGGAAACTGGGCGCCGGGCGGCATCCGTTGGCGTTCGAGCAAATCACGACGATAGACTCGCATCAAGATCATCTGAACACGGTCGATTATTTAAAGAAAACCGCGCGGCCTTGCATCATGATAGCCGCGAGCGGCATGTGCGCGGGCGGTCGCATCGTCAATTATTTAAAAACGCTAATCGAAGACGAGCGCACCGACATTCTGCTGGCCGGCTATCAAGCCGAAGGCACGTCGGGCCGGGCCATTCAGACTTACGGACCGAAAAAAGGTTATGTCGAATTGGACGGGCGGCGCTATACGATCAATGCCGGCGTGTATCAATTGAACGGCTATTCCGCCCACGCCGACAGAGATTCGCTGCTTCGTTTCGTCAAAGGCATGCGAGTCAAACCATCAGAAATTCGGTTAATTCACGGCGACGTAAAGGCCAAGTCGGCATTGCGACAAGTGCTGCTGAAAGTTGTGCCCGATGCGAACGTGCTGATTCCCTAAATCAACAAATCGCAAATTTCAGAAATCCAAGAGTAATCAAGTTCAACGGAACCTGGCGCAACTCGACTGGCGAAAATTATGAATACATTAAAAAAACTGCCATTAGGCATACAAACCTTTGCCGAAATACGGGAAAATCCGTATTGCTATGTTGATAAAACGCCCTTGATAGCGCAACTGATTGACGCAGGCAAAGCCTATTTCTTATCGCGCCCAAGGCGCTTTGGCAAAAGCCTGTTGGTCGATACCTTAAAAGAACTGTTCGAAGGTAACCAAGCCTTATTTAAAGGCTTGTTTATTGAAGACAAATGGGATTGGGGGCAAAGCTATCCCGTCATCAAGTTTGATTTTGCTGAGGGCGTATTACAAAGCCGTGCGCAGCTAGATGAACAACTTTATGAAATGCTACATACACAACAACGTCGTTTAAATCTTAAGCTCACTGCCCGTAGCATTAACGGGCAGTTCGCCGAATTAATTCGTTATACTTACGAAACAACCGGCCAAAAAGCCGTTATCCTGGCCGATGAATACGACAAGCCGATTTTGGACAACATTGGTCGCCCCGAACGCGCCGCTGAAATTCGCGAAGGCTTGAAAAACCTCTACTCCGTACTCAAAAGCCAAGACGCGCACATCCAATTTGTCTTTATGACCGGCGTGACCAAATTTTCTAAAGTCAGCTTATTTAGCGGTTTGAACCAACTGCAAGACATTACCCTTCATGAAAACTACGCTACGATTTGCGGTTATACCCTATACCCAACAGGATTTAGATACCACATTTGCCGGGCATTTAGCCGATGTCGATTGGGTGCAACTAAAAGACTGGTACAGCGGCTACCAATTTTTAGGCGAGCCGGTTTACAATCCTTACGATATTTTATTATTCATCAGCGGCAACCAACGCTACCGCAACTACTGGTTCGAAACCGGCAACCCCAGCTTTTTAATCAAACTGTTCCAACAAAAAGCCTATTTCCTGCCCGACTTGGAACAGCTCGAAGTTTCGGAAGAAATCCTGGATTCTTTTGACGTCGAGCGCATTAATCCCGTTACCTTATTATTCCAATCCGGTTATCTCACCATCAAAAAAGCCTATACCGACATCATGGGCGAAATGGCCTTTGTCCTGGCCGTGCCCAACCATGAAGTGAAAATGGCGCTGAACAACCAACTGATTGAAGGCTACTGCCAAATCGACACCGAGAAAAAAGCATACCGCACGGAACTTTACAAACTTTTACGCCACGGCGCGATAGCTGAACTACAGCCTATGTTACAACGACTATTTGCCGCCATTCCCTGGCGCAACTTCACCCACAACGACCTGCCCAACTCCGAAGGTTACTACGCTAGCGTCCTCTACGCCTTCTTCGCTAGCCTCAACGCCACGATTATTCCTGAAGATACCACGAATCGGGGGCAGGTTGATATGACAGTCATGTTGGGCGACTGTATTTATGTCATGGAAATCAAACTCGACAAAAGCACTGACTATCAACCGCAAAACCCTAATTCTGCGTTGCAGCAAATTCGGGACAAAGAATATGCGCAAAAATATCAAGATAAAGCAAAACAGATTTATGAGGTTGGGATGATTTTTAATCAAAATCAACGGAATTTGACACAGTTGGACTGGCGATACGCGTAAAGCACGGAAATAATCAAAGCATCAATGCGATATCCCGATAGAGACATAACGCATTTATCGGGCTACACTTAAATTTTATGATTCGTTATTAAGCGAGTCAAACAATAAGATATATTGATGATGGGCATTAAACACTTGTATACCTAAAGCCCTAATGTGCCGGGCCTGATAGATACGCTAGTTATAATTCCCTGCCGTAATAACGTTTCAACAATTTGCGAGCAATTGGCTGAACGATCTTACAAATCAGGGCATGCTTTCAAAGCAAAAATAAAGAACAGAATCATGCTACAAGGAAAAAATATATTGATAACCGGTGGTACCGGGTCGTTTGGAAAGCAATGCGCGAAAGTTTTGTTGGAGCGTTACGACCCAAATAAACTGGTTATTTTTTCCAGGGATGAGCTCAAGCAATATGAAATGCGGCAGGTTTTTAATCAAAAATGCATGCGGTATTTTATTGGCGATATCAGGGATCAAAGTCGTTTGAAGAGAGCGCTGGAAGATATCGATATTGTGATTCATGCCGCAGCGCTCAAGCAGGTGCCGGCGGCGGAATATAATCCTTTTGAATGCATCAAGACCAATGTGTTGGGCGCGCAAAACTTGATCGAAGCCTGTTTAGATACCGGTGTGCAACGGGTGGTGGCGCTCTCAACCGATAAAGCCGCTGCGCCGATTAATCTCTATGGCGCTACTAAGCTATGTTCCGATAAACTGTTTGTGGCCGCCAATAATATTAAAGGTTCCAGGGATATACGCTTTAGTGTTGTGCGCTATGGTAATGTCATGGGTAGCCGAGGCTCGGTGGTCCCGTTTTTTTTGCAACAACGTAAAACCGGTATTTTGCCGATTACCGACCCGGAAATGACGCGTTTTAATATCAGTCTTCAAGAGGGCGTGGATATGGTGCTTTGGGCGATTGAGAACGCCTGGGGCGGTGAAGTACTGGTGCCGAAGATTCCCTCCTATCGTATTACCGATTTGGCGATGGCTATTGGTCCGGAATGCGAGCACAGGATAGTCGGAATTCGTGCCGGCGAAAAAATCCATGAGGAAATGATCACCGTCAGCGATAGCTTCAATACGGTGGATTTAGAGTCTTATTATGCGATTTTGCCGGCAGGAGCTGCGTACAACATGAAAAATTATTGCGCCCGCACCGGCTCGCAAAAAGTTCCTCCCGGATTTCGATATGATAGCGGTAGCAATGATCGTTTTTTATCGATTGATGAATTACGTTTGTTGGTCGATAGCTATAGGAATCATGAATAAGATTATTTGCAATGATACCCTATAGCCGTCAAAGTATCTCAGAGGACGACATTCAAGCAGTGGTCGAGGTGCTAAAGTCCGATTTTTTGACGCAAGGACCTGTTGTTCCTCGGTTTGAGCAAGCCGTAGCCGATTATTGTCGGGCTATTCATGCCGTGGCAGTCAACAGCGCTACGTCAGCCTTGCACCTCGCCTGTCTGGCGCTGGGTGTCAAGCCGGGCGATATGGTTTGGACGAGCCCGATCACTTTTGTAGCCAGTGCCAATTGCGCGCTGTATTGTGGCGCCAGTGTCGATTTTGTCGACATCGACCCCGATACCTATAATCTAAGCGTCGAATGCTTGACGAAAAAATTAGCCGAGGCCGAGTGCCAAGGTCGCTTGCCCAAGGTTGTGATTCCAGTGCATTTCGGCGGGTTGTCTTGCGATATGGTAGCGATCCGCGAATTAAGTCGGCGCTACGGTTTCAAAATTATCGAAGATGCCTCGCACGCGATTGGTGGACAATATTGTGATGAGCCAATCGGATGTTGCCGTTATTCCGAAATCACCGTATTCAGTTTTCATCCTGTGAAAATTATTACAACCGGTGAAGGCGGCATTGCCGTCACGAACGATATCGAACTCGCCCGAAGAATGGCTTTGTTGCGTAGTCACGGTATTACCCGCGATGCAAATCAAATGACGCACGAACCGGATGGTCCCTGGTATTATCAGCAAATCGAGTTGGGTTTCAATTACCGGATGACCGACTTGCAAGCGGCGTTGGGGTTAAGCCAGCTTAATCGGTTGGATGCGTTTGTCGAGCGTCGGCATCGGTTAGCCGACCTTTATCGGCAAAGGTTGATAGATTTGCCGGTAAACTGGCAATTGCAACCGGATGACTGTCGTTCTTCTCTGCATTTATTCGTTATTAGGTTGCAAAATTCGGGAGTAGGCAAACCCCATTTGGAAGTATTTCGTCTGTTGCGTAGTGCAGACATAGGCGTCAATCTGCACTACATACCTGTTCATTTACAACCTTTTTATCAAAACAAAGGTTTTAAGCCAGGCGACTATCCGGAAGCCGAAAAGTATTACTCCGAAGCAATCTCATTACCTCTTTATCCCGATTTGACTGAATCGCAACTTTGCGAGGTAGCTAAGGTTTTGGGGGCAAGTTTAAATTGAGTTCGGCTGCACGAATGACTGCAAGCAAATTAAGCGGCCAGTTATTTCGAGCCTCTATCCTTATGAAATAAAGGCGTTCAAACAGATTATTCAAAATCTGGATGGTGTTGTGTATTTATATGGCAATTGTCTTGAAGACGATAAGAAGGGTAGAGGTATCGATGTATTACTATGAAAGTGCGTGAACAGTTGCTTGATTGACAAGTGTCGTCGGCAGGGTCGAAAGTAGCTTAAATGGAGGTCGAGTGAAAGTAGCTGTAATACCCGCACGGGGCGGAAGTAAACGTATCCCGCGTAAAAACATCAAGGATTTTTGTGGCAAGCCGATAATTGCTTGGTCGATTGAGGCTGCAAAGACATCCAAGTTGTTTGAGCACATTATTGTATCAACTGACGATGTTGAAATTGCCGAGGTAGCGCAGAACTGGGGTGCTGAAGTCCCATTCATGCGGCCTGCGGAATTGTCCAACGATTTTGTCGGTACCGGTGCGGTTACCAAACACGCAATTGAATGGGTTGTCGAACACTATGGGGAAATAGACTATGTATGTACCATCTATGCGACGGCTCCATTTATTAAACCGAACGATTTAGTTGCCGGCTTTGAGCGGATGGTGAAATTCAATAAATCGATCGCGTTTGCCGTGACCAGTTTTCCTTTTCCGATACAGCGAGCCATCCGCATTGACGAGTCCGGAAACGTATCAATGTTTCAGCCTGAACATTTGATGACGAGGTCTCAAGATTTAGAGCCGGCGTATCATGATGCCGGACAATTCTATTGGGCCAATTTTGATGCAGCTCTGCATGAAATACCGGCGTTTTCCGATGCTTCTGTAGCATTAATTTTACCTCGATACCAAGTGCAGGACATCGACACTCCCGAAGATTGGGAGCGGGCCGAATTGATGTTTTCCGCATGGCGGCAATCCTTATAATGCCTCGTAGCAAGACTGTGCCAAGAACCTAGAACTACTGACTAAGTTATGCAAGAACCCTCACAAATTAAAAAATGGCAAGAACATGAAGGTGTTGTTGTTGCTTCGGCTAACGGTTTTGATGTTATCGACTGTGGTTCATGCGGTTTTAAACACATTGTCGCTCTGCCCAGTATCGAGGAATTAGAGCAAATTTACCGTCATGATTACTATAGTCGCGAAAAGCCGTTGTATATTGAACGCTATCGCGAGGATATCGATTGGTGGAATACCGTTTACGTGCAGCGTTATGAGAGACTCGAACGCTATCTGTCGGAAGGTCGTCGCCGGTTGCTTGATATCGGCTCGGGCCCCGGCTTTTTTTTGCTCAAGGGCAAGCAAAGAGGCTGGCAGGTTAAAGGTATCGAACCTTCGTCACAAGCCGTGGAGTTCAGTCGTGGCTTGCAGCTGGATATCGAGTGCGGTTTGTTTTCCACGCAAACGGCGCCCGAACTAGGATGTTTTGATGCTATTAATATGAGTCTGGTGCTGGAGCATATTCTCGATCCTGCCGCATTTTTGGCATTGATACACGCTAGTTTGAACGATAACGGTTTAATCTGCATTGTGGTGCCGAATGATTTCAACCCATTTCAGTGCGTGTTGCGTGATCATCTAGGGTTTGATCCTTGGTGGGTTGCTCCACCCCATCATATTAACTATTTTGACTTCATTTCTCTTGCTGGTTTGGTAGAACGTTGCGGTTTTCAGGTTTTGCACAAAGAATCAACCTTTCCTATCGATATGTTTTTATTGATGGGAGATCAATATGTAGGCAGCGATGAAATTGGACGGGCCTGTCATAAAAAGCGAATGAACTTCGAGTTGGCATTGACCCGTGGTGGCCGCAGCGATGTACTGGAATATCTGCAGGCGGATTTCGCTCGTCAGGGAATTGGGCGGGAAGTAGTGCTGTACGCAAAGAAAATTTAATTCGGTTTGGAGTTCATGGTACGAAGAATGATGAAAATAAGGCATACCGGAGGGTGCGATGCGTAAATCGTTGCGGGATCAAGAGCTATACCAACCATTGTTTTCGCCATGGCTCGATCAATCAAGCAAGTTCGCTAATTTAATGGCAGATATAAAACCATATACCGTGGTTTCGTCTGACCGGGTCTGGGTGCTATATAGCTTAGCTCGACAGGCTTGCAATTTGTCGGGCGATTTTTGGGAATGCGGGGTATATAAAGGAGGAACCGCGATGATGTTCGCCCAAGTGCTTTCGACTTTCAGGGATCGTCGATTATGCTTGTTTGATACCTTTACCGGTATGCCCAATACCGATCCAGGGCATGATTATCATCGCAAAGGCGATTTTGCCGATACCAGTCTAAGCGAGGTAAAAGCACGAGTGGGTGACGCGCCCAATATCGTATATTATGCCGGTTTTATCCCTGAGTCGTTTCAAGGATTGGAGCAGACGCGAATTGCTTTCGCCCATGTCGATGTCGATATTTACCGATCGGTGAATGATTGCTGCGAGTTTATCTATCCTCGATTGGTTAGCGGCGGTTTTATGGTGTTCGATGATTACGGTTTTCCTAGTTGTCCTGGCGCACGCTCTGCGGTCGACCAATTTTTCGTAGATAAACCGGAATTTCCTTTGGTGCTGCCTACCGGGCAGGCCTTGATTGTAAAACTCCCATGACGGATTCATTGCATACAAAACATCTATGGCTACTATTTTTGACGACGATTTTTTGTTACAGGGCGAGACGGCTCAGGCATTATATACAGCGACTCGAACCTTACCTATCATCGACTACCATAGCCATCTGCCCGTCGAGACGATAGCGATCAATCAACCGTTCGCTAACCTTTGTGATATATGGATACGCGGAGATCATTACAAATGGCGGGCAATGCGACTCAACGGTGTGCCTGAGCGTTACTGCAGTGGTCAAGCCAGCGATTGGGAGAAGTTTTGGGCTTGGGCCGCAACTTATCCATTGACGCTACGTAATCCGCTTTATCACTGGTCGGCCTTAGAGCTTAAGCAATATTTCGGCATCGAAACGCTATTGATGCAGGACACTGCCGTTTCGATATGGGAACATGCCAACGCTTTATTGGCGGGCAGCGATTTTAGGCCAAGGGCGTTGTTGCAAAAGATGAATGTGGAAGTGTTATGCACTACCGATGATCCGGCCGATACACTGGAGCATCATGCTCGTTTGCGGGCAGAGGGTTTCGAAGTAGCGGTGTTGCCGACTTTTAGGCCTGATGCGGCGCTGGCGATAGCCGACCGATCCCAGTTTGGTGCTTGGTTGAATAAGCTATCTTCGATTACCGGAATCGATATCGGTAATTTTGATGCTTTGATCGATGCATTACGTATGCGTCATGATGCGTTTGCCGATGCCGGTTGTTGCATGTCGGATCATGGTCTTGAGCGATGCTATGTCGAGTTGTGCAGTGTTGCCGATATGCGGCGTATCTTCAACAGCTTCTTGTGTAATGCCACTATCGATCACTTGGATATCGAACGCTGGCGTTCTTTTTTGATGAAGGAGTTCGCTCGTTGGAATCATGAAAAAGGTTGGACCATGCTTTTACATTTGGGGGCCACTAGAAACAATAATCGGCATGTTTTTGAAAGTGTTGGCCCCGATGCAGGTTGCGACTCGATCGGTGATTTCGACCAAGCCTATCGCTTAAATAAGTTTTTGAGTGACCTTGATGCTGAAAAACGCCTGCCTAAGACAGTGCTCTTCAATTCCAATCCACGCGATAATATGCTGTTTGCTTCCGTCACCGGTAATTTTTTCGAAGACGGCGTTGCTGGAAAAGTGCAATTCGGCCCGGCGTGGTGGTTTCTGGATACCGCCCAGGGGATTTGCGATCAATTGAATGCCTTGTCGCAAGTCGGTCTGTTTGCTCGATTCATCGGTATGGTTACCGATTCCCGCAGTTTTTTGTCATTTAGCCGTCACGATTATTTTCGCCGAGTAGTCTGTAATATGTTGGGTGAAGACGTCAGGTACCGCCTGATACCGGATGATATCGAACAATTACAAACTCTATTGCAGGGCGTTTTTTATAAAAATGCCCGCAAATATTTTGGAGTTAAGCCGTGAGCGAGATGTTGAAAGATCATAAGCTGGTGATCATTGGCGGTAACAGCGCGATTGGCGAATGTTTTTTGGATGCCGCTATGGCTCAAGGTGCGGCATGCGCAGTAATCGGGCGAAGCGATCCGAGCAAAGACCTGCCTTTTTTTGTCGCCGATATTACTTCTTTGGATGAGCTGAGCGTTGCTGCCGATAAGGCGATTGGCTCGCTCGACGGCATCGATACTTTAGTTAATTTCGCCGGTACCCATCATGCACCGATGGATTTTTGCAAGGACGATCCGCAAAAACTGTTGAGTGAATACCACCGGGTTATGGATGTGAATCTGACCGGGGCCTTTCTGGCGACTATGATTTTCAGCAAGCATATGGTTAGTCGCCGTCATGGGCACATTTTGCATCTATGTTCAAATGCTTCACGGTTGTCGCTTTACGGTTCCTATGCTTACAACATTTCCAAACATGGGTTGGAAGGGCTAATAAAAACGGCTGCTGCTCAGTTAGCTCCATTCGGGGTTCGTGTTAATGGCGTTGCTCCGGGAACCGTCGAAACAGCATTGAATCGTAGCCTACTACGATCGGGAGAGAATGGTGGATACAGCCTTAGGGCGTCGGCGATTCTGGCCCATACTCCAAGCAAGCAGTTCGCGACCTTGGATGGGATTGCGGAAACGCTACTCGCTACTTGTATTCCTCAGCGCCATTTGACCGGAAACGTGATCTTCTGTGACGATGGTTACAACATCGAAGGCCATTCCTGGCCAGATGGCAACGCAGCGTTGTATAAAGGTGATGATGCTTTGCAAACGCTGTTTACTCGCCTCGATCAAGATTATCCTCATGAACATTGATTCCGAATATTGCATGATCTGTGGCAGCGCCGAATTCGGGCCTGTTTGCGAAAAGTCCGATTTTCGGTATGTCGGGTGTGCCCGTTGCCGATCGGTTAGGCAGTATCCTTATCCGTCGGATCAAGAGATTGCCGGCTACTATGCCGATTACCAAACTAAGAAATCTGGCGAGTCGGTATATCTGACCGATGCGGGATATGCCTGTTTCAAGCGTGACAAGGCATTCACTTTCGCCGATTTAGGCTTAGGAGATGATGCCTTTGCTGGGAAGACAGTATTGGATGTCGGTTGCGGTACAGGACAGTTTCTGCAAATGATGGGGGATTTTCGTGCTGCTTCGGTGCTAGGTATGGATATTTCTCAAGAATGTATCGATCAGGCGCGGGAGCGGGAATTGAATTGTGTGTGCGGTGATTTTCTTAGCCTCGACGGACGCTACGATGTTATTAGCATGTGGCATTTGATCGAACATCTTCGAGACCCTTGCCAATATATCGCGCATGCTTACCGTTTGCTGAACCCCGGCGGTTGGTTGTTGATCGAAACTCCGGTGGTCGGCGTTATCTCTGAAAGTTTTGGTGCGGATTGGCGGTTTTTCATGCCGGTCGAGCATATCAATTTGTTCTCTCAAGACGCCTTGTTTTGTCTGGGTGCTAAGGTCGGCTTAGATCTACGCTCTTGGATAAGATTCGGTAGCGGTAATACTTCCGGTAGCATGCCGGCACCTAACAAGCGAGCTATGGATATCATCGCTAAGAAGCATGGCTTTGGCGACACCCTAGCAGCGCTCTTCGTAAAATAATCGTATGGACAGTTTTTGTGACTAAAGAAACTCAAGAGAGCTCAATCATTGTGGTTAGTGCCGGGATTATGCAAATTCCGGCTATCAAGATTGCCAAAGAGATGGGGTTGACAGTGATTGCCTCCGACCGTAATCCGCATGCCGTTGGTTTCGAATACTGTGATCACGGCATCGTGATCGATTCGAAAGATGTGGATGGTCATGTTCGTTTTGCCCTCGACAATCGGGAAAAATTCAATATCCGGGCGGCATTCGCCGGTTCGGATTGTGCTATCACCGTTGCTGCGATCACTAATTCGTTGGGATTACCGGGAATACCTCTAGCAGTCGCACAACGTTCGAATAACAAAGTGTTGATGAAAGAACGCTGGCTTCGCGATAAGATTCCGACCCCATTCGGTGCCGAAGTCATGACCCTCGACGAGGCTAAGGCGGTGCTTAAGCGCGTTGGGTTTCCAGCCATCGTTAAGGCGGTGGATAATGCAGCTTCGCGCGGCTCTATGCGAATAGATACCGAAAAGCAGTTATCGCAAGCGCTGGAAAACGCTAAGCAGGCGTCGACTACAGGTACCGCAATTATTGAAGAATATGTTGTCGGTGATGAACAGAGTGTCGAAACCATCGTTTGGAAAGGGCGACATTATCATGTCAGTATTGCCGATCGTATGTTCGGTTACCACCCCTATCATATCGAAACAGCGCATATTGACCCGTCGGTTTTGCCATCGGAGCAGCAGCAACGCATTTTTGAAGTGGTCGATGCTGCCGCCGATTCGCTGGGTATCGATTTCGGGCCGGCCAAAGCCGATATGATTTGGACCCAAAAGGGGCCGATGATTTTGGAAATGCCGGCACGGCTCAGCGGGGGATTTCATTCGCAGTACACAACGCCACTAAGTTCCGGAAAAAAACCTATTCGAGCGGTGATGGAAATTGCATTAGGACGCGATCTTAATGAGGCGTTTATCCGAGGTACCCACAACTTGACATCGATTTGTGCCGGTATTTTTCCGCCGAAAGGTCGCATTAATGCCATATTGGGTATCGAAGAAGCGAGAAAAATAAAAGGGGTTGAAGAAATCATTATTACCAAGTCGCCCGGAGATTATATCGAGGATTATGTCGATAACGCTCAGCGCTGTTGTTGGGTTATAGTGGTCGGATCTTCGAAGCAGCATGCTTTCGATATTTTCAATGCTGCGAAAAGTCTTATCCGTTTCGAGGTGACGTGATGACGATACGATTTATCGCGGAGGTTTCCAGTAACCATTCTCAAGACTTGACGCGTTGTTTCGATTTTATTGATACGGCCGCTACGGTGGGTTGTTCAGCTATTAAGTTCCAGTTGTTTCGTGTCGATTGGTTGTTTGCAGAGGGAGCCTTGCCTGAAAGCGAGGTGACGAAACGTAAGAATTGGGAGCTATCGTTAGATTTTTTACCTGAGCTGTCTAAGCGTTGTCGGGCGCTAAATATCGAGTTTTCCTGTACACCGTTTTATCTGGCCGCGGTTGCCGAGCTCGAACCTTATGTAGCGTTCTACAAAGTCGCATCGTATGAATTGCTGTGGGACGATTTATTGATTGCATGCGCTCTTACCGGCAAACCGGTAGTGCTGTCAACAGGCATGGCTACTGTGGAGGAGATTCAACATGCAGTCGATGTGTTGAAAAATAACGGATGCGCTGCACCGGTTTTGTTACATTGCACTTCCTCTTACCCGACGCCTTACGCCGAGGCCAATCTTGCTGCGATCGAAACTCTAAGACGAGAGACGGGTTGCGAGGTCGGTTGGTCGGATCATACCGTTGAACCGGCAGTCATCCATAGGGCCATTCACAAATGGGGGGCTAAGGTGGTCGAATTTCATCTCGATCTGGACGGCAAGGGTGAGGAATTTGCGGCCGGTCATTGCTGGCTACCCGATCAGATCGCTGCCGTAATAAAGGATGTGAATAAGGGCATCGAAGCGGACGGCGATGGCGTCAAGGAACCTGTTCCGTCGGAATTGCCCGATCGTATGTGGCGGGCAGATCCTAGCGATGGCTTGCGGCCCTTGAAAAAAACTCGAGACCGATTGAAATAACGTCAGCCTACCAATGAATGTTCTCATTGTATGCCATGCAGGAAGTAAGGTCGGGCTTGGGCATTTAACTCGGTCTCTAGCCGTTGCGCGTATCGTGCAGCAGGCGTTTGACGTCAGCATTCGCTTTCTGATTCAAGGCGATCCGATCGCACATCCTGAATTGCAGCAATTTGAACACAGTTTTTTGTCGATTGGCGAGGATTTGACGAAAATGATCGAGAGGCAACTTGATACTTCGGTTCCTCAATTGATTATTTTCGATCTGTTTCCGGAGTGGTTGCCGATCGATTTAGCGAAACTCTTGAAAAATTTGCGAGCCAAGGCTTGCAAAATCATTGCCGTTGACGGTTTACTCAGTCATCAAGATCATTTGGATCTGATTGTCATGCCGTCTTTCCGTTGCCCGCCAGAGGTAGTGGAGAGTCAAGGGGCTCCAGTGATATATGGTTGGGATTGTTTTTTGCTGAATGCCAAGGCTTATCCTAGGCTTTGGTGTCGTGGCAGTCATGTGTTGGTTCTGAGCGGCGGTGCGGATGTTACGGGCTTGGGACAGAGGCTTCCAAGGCTTTTGCTTAATACTTTGCCGGATAATACGCAAGTCAATTGGGTGACCGGTCCCTATGCTAAGCAACCCGACTTTCCCGAATCATCAACGGTAATGTTCAACAATCATCAGGCGCCCTCCAGTCTTGATGAACTGATGCTTGATGCGCACTATGCCGTTACGGTGTATGGCGTCAGTTTTTTTGAACTGCTCTATTACGGTATACCCACAGTGGTGTTTTCGCCCTATGGCAATAAGGATGATGACGAGCTAGGTCTGATCGCGAAGGAGAATGTTGCTTTGGTGGCCCGTGATGAATTGGATGCGCTGGAAAAGCTGCGGAACTTGATGGCGGATGATGAAATGGCCTCCGCGTTATCTATTGCTGCTCAAAATAAAATGGCTGCGGCTAATGGCGGGCGGCTTGTGCAAGCGTTGAACGAGTTATTGGTTTAATGTCGCACGCCTATCTTATTTTTCATTTGAACTTGGCTTTCTCATCGATTCCTACTGAGGCTCGCCCCGAGGTTATTTGCAAGTGTTATTGGCCTTTACTGGAATTAATCCGTAAAACGAAGGTTCCGGTCGGAATTGAGTTAACCGGGTGGACGCTCAATCAGATAGTTGAAATCGATCCTGAGTGGGTTGATTGTTTTCGCGGCATGTTGCGAAGCGGGCAATGCGAGCTAATCGGTAGCGGTTGGTCGCAAATCATCGGGCCCTTAGTACCCTACCAGGTTAATGTCCGAAATCAAGCATTGGGCCTGGATGCATATCGGCAGTTATTGGATATCGAACCGAATATTGCGTTAGTCAACGAAATGGCTTATTCGACTGGCTTGGTCGACGTTTATGCCGTAGCGGGTTATCGAGGCATTATCATGGATAGGGATAATGTAAGGCTCGCATTGGGGTTGGAACACAGCCCGCTATCTACGATGCCGACGCATGCGCAAGGGTGCGGTGAAGTTTCTTTGCCTGTTTTATGGTCCGATTCGATTTTATTTCAGCGTTTACAGCGGGTGGTGCATGGGGATATTCCTTTTACGGAGTATACGTCTTATATCAAGCGTCGTATCGAGCAGGGCGAAAGAATGTTGCCCATTTATTGTAACGATGCGGAGATTTTTGATTATCGTCCCGGCCGTTTTGCCGCCGAGTCCAGGTTGCACACGGAAGGGGAGTGGTTAAGGTTCGAAAGAGTTTTGAAACAATTACAAAGCGAGTGCGAACTTAACTGGTTGAGTCCGAGCGAGGCGTTGTCAAGGCAGATTGGTGATGCGGAAAAAAAAACATCCAGGCTCACTTCGATAATCCACCCCGTCCCAGTTAAGAAGCAGGCCAAATATAATATTAATCGTTGGGCGGTGTCGGGGAGAGATGATTTATGGCTAAATACAGTTTGCCATCAATTATGGCAAGCGATGCAGAAAAGCGGCGAGGATTCTTCCGAATGTTGGCGGGAAGTTTGTGAGTTATGGGCTAGCGATCTACGTACTCACATCACCGACTTGCGGTGGCAAGAAACGCTTGATCGGATTGTCCGATTAAAATTGAAATGGTCGCTTGCCGATTCTGTTCCGCGAGAACATCGAAAGCCTCAAAAGATATCGGAATCCGTGCTTATCGAAAATGATGAGGAAGGGATTTTTCTTACAATAAACACGCCGGCATTGAAATTAGTGCTGAATAAGCGGCGTGGTATGACAATCCATACTTTGGCGTTCAAATCGCAGGGCTTCGCTGCACTGATCGGCACATTATCTCAAGGATATTTTCAGACTATTGAATTAGGTGCGGATTTTTATTCCGGCGGGGTTTTGATCGAAATTCCAAGTCAGCATGCCCGGCTAACTGATTTAGAATGGGTAAACCCTCAGGTTCAGCAGTTTGGTAGCGAATTGTCTATTTCTGCGGTAATCGCTTTTGATCAGGGTAAGTTGCGAAAAACTATTTTGGTGGATACCGTTACCGAGAAAGTACGGTTACGTTATGAATTCGACGATTATGAGAGACCATTGGGATCGGTGCGTGTGGGTAAGGTGACTTTGTTGCCTGAAGCATTTACGGGAGATTTGACGATTGAAAGTGTTAATGGGGGGGCTGGAAAGGAGTTGTTTTGTTTGAATCAAAATGTCGATTACGGTAAGGCGGCATCGGTGCTGGTGTCCAGTTCGTCGGCCTTAGCTTGTAGCGATGGCAGAGTCAGTATTTATGACGATATGGGCAATGGGGTCGAGTTGGAATGGCATCCTGCTGTTTCAGCGGCAATCGTAATGTTGCAGCATGTTCACACTTATGGTGCTCATTTGACTCGATTATGGTTTTCATTGTCAGAACTGGACGATACTTCTCGCCGAGGCGGACGTTTATTACCCTTTGAGTTTGAAATAAAACCATTAAAAAAAGATTAAAGTAATTTTGTTGATTGACGATAACTCTAGTGAGTTTAGAAACTTCTTTTCAACAATCAAAATAGCATTGTTTCGGATTGAAATTACATCTGAAGCGAGGTGGAGGATAACATCATGGCAATGGTCATCAACACAAACATCGGTTCGCTGAATAGTCAACGGATGCTGAATAGTACCAATAATTCGCTAAAAACCTCTATGGAGCGTTTGTCATCCGGTTTGCGCGTAAACTCCGCAAAAGACGATGCGGCCGGATTAGCGATCGGTAATAAAATGACTTCGCAAATCCGAGGTATGACAGTGGCTATTAGAAACGCCAACGACGGCATTTCAATGGCGCAGACGGCTGAAGCCGCAATGGGCTCTATTACGGAAACCTTGCAAAGGATGCGAGATTTGGCTGTGCAATCGTCAAACACGGGTGCAGTGAATGCTGCCGACCAATCAAAGTTACAAACAGAATTTGAGCAGCTTCAAAAAGAAATAGGCCGAATCATTACCAATACCGAATTTAACGGTAAGAAAATTTTAAATGGCGGATTGTCCGGGCAGGTCTTTCAAGTAGGCGCCAACACGACTTCAGATAACCGGATTTCGCTAACCGTCAATAATCTATCGGCAGCAGCTTCAACCGGGTTGGGATCCATACTATTATCGGCTGTAGTGATTGGCGGCTCGGCCGGGACGAGTGCAGGCGCCACAGCAGTAACCGCAGGTTCTGTCGGAGCGGTCATTGATGGTTTGGATAGAGCGTTAAGCAGAATCGATACGTTTCGTTCTACTTTGGGTGCGATGCAAAACCGCTTTACCACGACGATTAGCAACCTGCAGTCTTCGATTGAAAATCAAAGCGCTGCGCGGTCGCGGATCATGGATGCCGATTTTGCTGCCGAAACCGCTGCTCTAAGTCGAAACCAAATTCTGCAGCAAGCCGGAGTCGCGATGCTGTCGCAAGCAAACCAAGCCCCGCAAACAGTGCTTAGTTTATTGAGATAAAGTGGTAAGATGTCGGATGCCCTTTATCGGGCATCCGAAACAAGGGTGAGTTAGAGGTGGGTTATGAATAATGATATTTCAAATGTCACCAGGCTAGGTTTTACATCTTCACCACAAGGCGATAGTAATGCTACCAAATTTCAGACTGTTAAAAATAAGCATACAGAGCAAGTAGTTTCGCCAGATAATGTTCAACGAGTTACTAAGGATTCATTGGGCCGAGAGCGAGAAACTGAGGGCAAACAAACTGATAATTTGATTTCGATGGAGGATGTCAAGCAATTGGCGGAGGAAGGGAATAAAGTATTGGCGGAAGCTCAGCGTAATCTGCAATTTAAAGTGGATGAGACTACCAATCAAGTGGTGGTTAGTGTAGTCGATCAAAAAAGTGGCGAGGTTTTACGGCAAATACCTAGTGATGAGGTTTTGGCGCTAGCGAAGCGATTGAAGGAATTGGATGGCGAGCAAGTGCAGGGCGTGTTTTTGAAGGAGCGGGCGTAGTTTTTTATTTAAATTGGGAGTGGGTTATGGCAATCACATCTGCATTAGGTGTAGGTAGTGGGATAGATATCAACGGCTTGGTAAGCCAATTGGTTAGAGCCGAAGGGCAGCCAGCTTTTAATGCTATTAATCGCCAGGAATCGTCTGTTAAATCTCGGCTAAGCGCCTTGGGAACTCTCAACAGTGCTTTGTCGAGCTTTCAAACCGCGGCGAATAAACTCAAGACAGATGGCTTGTTCAGTAAGCATCAAGCATTTTCATCGAATGAAAATATAGCGACAGCAACGGCGGGAACCCTTGCCATTGCCGGTAGCTATAGTCTGAAAGTCAACCAGCTTGCGACTTCGCATAAATTAATTACAGGCGACGGGGCCGGTTATTCGGGGTATAACGCCGAAGTGGGTACCGGCGAATTGACGTTGTCTGTGGGCGGTAACGAATTTTCACTTAACATCGGCGCTACCAATAATACATTGAGCGGTATACGCGACGCGATTAATAATGCGCAGGATAATACCGGAGTGACCGCGAGTATTATTAGTGTCGACGACGGCTTTAAACTAGTGCTGACTGGCAAAGAAACCGGTAGCGAAAATGCGATAGCAATTTCTTCATTGGCTCCGGGATTGACAGAGCTAGCCGGCAACATGCAGGAGCAGCGAACGGCTAAAGATGCAATCATTGAAGTGGATGGCCAAATTGCCACGCGCAGTAGTAATTCCATTTCCGATGTTATATCTGGCGTAACCCTGGATTTAAAGGTTGAAGATCCGGATACCGTATTCGCTTTGGATGTATCGATTGATAGCACAGCCATTACCGATGCGGCGAATGATTTTGTCAAGGCTTATAACGGTCTAATGACTGTGGTCAAGGATTTGGGAAAATACGATGCCGGATCGAACGTGGCCGGCGCGTTAATCGGCGACTCGACTCTGAGAAGTATTCAAAGCCAGATACGCACTGATGTATCGAGGCCTGTCGAGTCCGCTTCTAACGAAACGAACTCTTTGGCATTAATCGGAATAACCGTTGATCGAAACGGTGTTATGTCGTTGAATAATTCAATATTCAGTGAGAAATTGAATGGCGATCTAAAGTCGATTAGTGATATTTTTTCATCGACCGACGGTATTGCCAATCGCTTAAGCGAACGTTTGACACAATATTTGCAGCCTGGCGGCACCTTGGATTCAAGAACCAAGTCGCTAAATAATCAGCTCAGAGGATTTGAAACACGCAGGGAAAATGTGCAGATTAGGCTGGATAATTTAGAAAATGCCTTAATGAAGCAATTCATTGCGATGGATACCGCAGTTGGGCAATTTCAGTCGACTGGTGCTTTCGTTTCTCAGCAATTGGCGCTGCTCAATAAATAATCAATTAGGATTATAGATAATGAAAGAGGCTAACATGAGACCGAGTATGTACAGGAATAATGCCAATAAATATGCCGCTGTACAGAACGAGGCGGTTTTAGATGATGCGTCCCCTCATAAATTAATTCAAATGCTGATGAGCGGTTTTTTAATGCGTGTCAACGCGGCTAAAGGCGCGATCGATCGCGGCGATTTTGAGGAAAAAAGCATTCAGATTTCTAAAGCTATTGCTATTGTCGGCGGATTGATCGATGGTCTAGATGCCGAGCGAGGTGGGGAGATTGCCGAAAACTTGAGTAGTTTATATGACTACATGAATAAACGGCTTTTTCAGGCGAGTTCTGAAAACAACATTCAAATTCTGGATGAGGTGAGTGGATTGATGCGTGAGTTAAAAGAAGCATGGGATGCAATTCCGGAAGCCTATCAGCAATAAAAAAATGGATTCCGTGGATGTCTTGCTCGATACTTTGAGCGGTTTTTCAGAGAAAATCGCGCAAGCGATTGATTGCGAAGCTTGGGACAACCTCAATGAGATTTTAATACGTCGTCATAAATGTCTCGAAGAGCTATTTAGTGCTCCGATTAAGCAAACACAGCGCTCTGCCGTAAGCGCTTTGTTGCTTAAGATTCAGCAGGAAGACAGTTTGTATCTAGCGGGCGTACAAGATCGAAAACAAATCTTGCAAAAGCGTGCGTCTTTGTTAAGTCAGGGACGTAAAAGCGTCAAAGTCTATCAAAGTGAACAAAATGAATCGAAGTCGGATTAACTGCGGCTTTTATATTTTAAGTATATTCCTTCTTTCATCCTAAAATTAGTATTTGAGTCTTCACTAGGCGGGTGAAAGAATTGTAGTCCCCCTTCATGCTTTGACTTGTCTCAGCACGAACGGTCTACAACACAAGTTATAGAGCCCGTGATTAATTAAGCTACATTCGAAGCGTATTTAGTATCTTCCAGTCTGAAAAAGGAGCTAATACGTTCTGCATTGTGCTTCAATGAATCCAATGCAAAAGTAATCCGTTCTTTTAAATCAGCTTTATTTT
>JAHJSQ010000005.1 GCA_018830325.1 Gammaproteobacteria bacterium | reverse complement strand
TCATTCTGGCAACTTGAACACCGATTCTGGAAAATCCAGAAAAGTGTTCAGCTTGAAACCAGAATCAGTGTTCAACTTGAATCAGAATGGGTGTTCAGATTGCTCCAGAATGGGTGTTCAGGTTGGGCCAGAATATGCAATAGCAAAGAAGAATTTGCTGCTCAAGCCATTACCCATTATATGGAGCAATTTATACAGCTATTAACGAAGCACCTACAACATTCACAGGTTGACCCGCTCTCTGCTTTAAAAAACTACTATGCGGAGCTTATTGTTGCAGTGGAAAAGAATGGATACAAAGGTGGATGCTTATTGGGTAACCTGATGGGTGAAATTGGCGATACCAGTGAACGGTGCAATCAGGCGCTAAAATCTGCCGTTGAACGCTACAAAGTGCTGCAACATAAAGCATTACTGCAAGCACAAAAAGAAGGCACGGTACGTACTGATCGGAACGCTGAAATTATGGCTAATTTGTTGGTAAATAACTGGCAAGGTGCGTTGTTACGGATGAAAATTGAACAATCCGTGCAACCTTTGCAAGAGTTTTGCGATACCTTACTGAATGATTATTTTGTTGCCAAGTCCAATTTAGATTAGGAGCAAGGTGAGTCGACACAAACGCCGGTTGCTTAGATCTTTTTTTTGCCTAACAGCAAGACGACCGGTCAACTATTAACTATGGGGATTTGATATGAGCGAAGAAAAAACCTTAATGGATTTTGTTAAACTAGCAAAATCACAAATACACGAAATAGAGGTATTAAATGTTAAATCTCTATTGGATGAAGGTTATCAGGTATTGGATGTGCGCGAACCTGCCGAATTTATGTCAGGTACTATTGAGGGCGCATTAAATATTCCACGTGGCATACTGGAAGCGGCGGCAGACCGCCAATACGCAGGTCGTCGTGAAGAATTAATGGATCGCGATAAAAAATGGCTACTACTTTGTGCCAGTTCGGGACGCTCTGCCATGGCGGCGGCTGTGATGCAACAAATGGGCTTTAAAAATATCAGGAATATTAATGGCGGTATTACAGCCTGGAAAGCGGCCGAATTAGCCGTGAAAATTCCACCACAAACTTAAGTATCACGCATTTAACAAGAGTGTTTAACGAACAAACTTTTAAACGATATGGCCATGATGGCTTATATCGTTTTTTAAACAACCAATCTCAGACGACTGGTCATATAACAGTATAGGAGACAATATGCCTAAATATATTATTGAACGAGAAATCCCTAATGCAGGCCAATTAAACTCCGCAGAACTGCAACAAATTTCACAAAAGTCCTGCTGTATTCTGAACGACATGGGGCCGCAAATTCAGTGGGTGGAAAGTTATGTGACAGACGACAAAATCTATTGCATTTACATTGCCCCCGATAAACAAAGCATTAAAACCCATGCGGAGCGTGGTGAGTTTCCGGCCAATTCGATTGCCGAAGTAAAAACCATGATTAACCCAACAACAGCTGAAAATAACAGAGGCTAAGCATCATGAAAATACAATGGGATAAACAAACATGCTCTCATTCCGGCAACTGTGTCAAATCTCTGCCCGAGGTATTTAAAGTGGTAGACGAACAATTCGTGATCGAACTAGACAAAGCGACTGACGCTGAAGTCGTTAAAGTTATCAATCAATGTCCTTCCGGTGCGCTCAACCGCGTCGACTGACTAAAAAACGGGGCTTCTTGCACATGGCGCAAGGTATTCATTATTGATGCGCCTAACACGTTGCCCCTTCACTGAATAAACAATTGAAGGAGTCATTATGACTAGCTCGACAAAACGCATTATCGTCGTTGGCGGTGGGATTGGCGGCACAATGACCGCCAATAATTTAGTCGCTAAATTTTATCCGGAAATCCTAAAAGGCGAAATTGAGATCATGATGCTCTCAAATTCCCCTAACCATATTTACAAGCCGGCCAATATGTATGTGGCTTTCAATGCCTATCATCCGCATGAACTGGTGCGTAAACAACGTTCGTTATTACGCCCGGAAATTATTTTTCATGTCGATGGCGTTGAAAGTTTCGAATTTGAGCAAAATCGTGTCCTCTGTGAAAGCGGCAAGCGCTACGATTATGAGTATATGGTTATTTCTACCGGCTGTATTCCAGCACCGGAACGTATTGAAGGGTTGAAAGAGGCAGGCGATCATTTTTATCAGACTAAAGCGGCACAACAACTCGCTCATAAATTACGCACCATCGAAGAGGGCCGTATATTTATCACTGTCAATTTTCCCAAGACCCCGAACGTACCCCATCAATGCGGCATTGCCCCTATCGAAACCACGTTAATGCTTGATGAATATTTGCGTAAACGCGGTGTGCGAGACCGTGTAGAGATTATTTACAGCTATCCAACCGTGTCTCAATTATTGCGTAATTGTTTATTTTTGCAGAAACCAACCTGCGATGTGTTGCCTACCATTTTCGATAGTAAAAACATTAAATATCAACGCGGTTTTACTTTAGATAAGGTTGATCCCGAAGCAAAAATTGCTTATTCGGAAGAAGGTAAATCTCAAGAATTCGATATTTTAATGGCTACGCCGCCTATTCGCGCGGTAGATGCCGTCATTAATTCGGGCAAGTCACAAGCACAAAATAATGAAGGTTGGTTACCTACCGACTTTGAAACCTTGAAAATGTACGGTGCCGATAATGTCTATGTGATGGGAGATACCGTTGATTTACCCGTTAGTAAAGCCGGTGGCACTTGCCATAACCAATCACCTGTTGTTGTGGAAAATATCGCTTCGGAAATTCGTCGTGGCTATACCTCTGCTATCTATGATGGGAAAGTACAGGCAATCGCTCAAATGGGATTGGAAGCCGGCATGCCGCTGTGGTACGACTATAAACATGATGTACAGGTCGCCCCACCTACCAAGCTCGGGGGCTTAATGCGTAAAACGTTTAATCGCGGCATTTATTGGGCTGTTGCGCGTGGAATAGTTTGATTACAGAGGAATTACTTATGTCTGAAGAAATACAAAACGTAGAAAAACTTATGTCGGATACGGTTCTTAATGACCCGGCAACCATTGATGGTATTAAGAATTTAATCGATAAAGCAACTCCTTTAGTACAAGCCGGACGCTTCAATAACATCATCGATTTATTGTCAATCATATCGGACAATATCGAATTTCTTGATGAAGCGGCACTGGAAAAAACCACTAAAGTAGGCGAAGAAATTTTAGCCTTGGGTTGGACAGCCGGTAATGCCGTGCGTATGGCAAACGCGCAAACGGAAGCATTAGAAAAGCCACCCGGTTTGTTTCAATTAATCGGCTCGCTGAACGACCCGGATGTTCGTCGTTCATTACATTTTTTTATCGGCACCATGCGTATTATTGGCAGGCAGATGAAAAATGATTAATCAGTCAATTTTAGGTGGCCTGCTTACTTAAATAGGTGACAACTATTATCAACGTTGCAGACTAAGTTTCCCCAGCAATTCCCAATTTGGGGATCAAAAAGGGTGTGGGGTGTGCTTGGCGAGGATGTCGGCAGCGGGACAGATTTTTGCTCCTCGGCAATTGCTCCTGCATTGCCCTACTACACGCCATCCTTGGCGCTTAGCTGCCGCCAAGCCCCCATGGATGGGTTTACCTAGCACCTAAATTCCATAGTTCATTGGCTATGGTTAACTATTTTGGGTAATTTAGGTGCTGGGTTTACGGCGTTCCTCGACAGGCATACCCCACACCCTAAGATCGGCGAAAATGCTCAAACTGGGAATTGCTGAAGTTTCCCCTCACGCCTCACAATGTTACGCTGTTGGGTAGATATTTAGCCCATTGATAATAAATTATTAACTCAACATCCACTCTATTTTAAAAATATTATGAAAATAACGTACCAATTAAAAAAGTCACTTATTATTTTAACCTTCCTTTATCCAATGCTGGCACAAGCTGAAATTTTAGCGTTAGTCAATTATCAAAGTAAACCCGATCAAACCCCAAAGAGGGAAGGGTTGGCGATTATTGATCTTGATTTCAACTCTGAGAACTTTGGAAAAATTGTAACGGATATTCCATTGCCCACAGACTTAGTGGCGCATCATATTTTTTATAATAAAGATGTAACTAAGGCCTATGTCGCTTCCTTAGGCAGCAACCCCTTGCAAGTAATCGATATGACAAAACAACCTTATGAGCTTAAGACCATTTCTGTTCCTGAGTGTCAGGTTGCGGAAGACTTGGTCTTTTCAGGCGATAAAAAAAGATGGTATGTCACCTGTATGGGTTCTAGCAATGTCATTATGGGTGATGCACAAACAGATAAGCAGATTAAAGTCATTGCCGCAGCCAAAACGGCGACAAGCAAAAAATTTATTAGCCATCCGCACGGTATTGGAATAAACGATGAAATTAATCGTATTGTAATTGCTAACACGGTGCACCCGACTGATTTCAGCGATGCAGATGAAACAGTAACGATCATCACAGCCCGCAGTGGCAAAATACTCTCTACACATAAAATGTCGGAAAAAGCATCACCTTCAGGTTCAGCCCCTGTTGAGGCGGTATTTTTACCTAAATCAAATCCAGCACGGCTTTATATCAATACCATGTTTGGCAATACCTTGTGGACAGGCGTTTGGAATAGCATGAGTCAAAACTTTAGCTTTTCACAAGTTTTTGATTTTAACCCTTTAAAACAAGGAGTCCCTTTAGAAATTTACTTTAACCATAAGCTTGACAAAATGTATATTACGACAGCAAGCCCAGGTTATTTAAATATTTTTGATATTAAAAATCCAGCTAAACCGATACTTGAAAAATCGATTGCAACTGCGGAGGGCTCGCATCATGTTGTCTTTTCTCCTGATGAACGATATGCCTTTGTGCAAAATAACCTTTTAAATTTACCAAATATGAGCGATGGTTCTATTACGGTAGTTGATTTGCAAAAATCGACAGTAAAAATGACGATTGATACATTTAAAAATCAAGGCCTAAATCCAAACAGTATTGTCATGATGCCGAAATGGTATCATGACAACGCCCATTAGAAACGGTCGAAAAAGCTCAAGGGCGCGCGACCAACTTGATTCAAGGTTTTACAAAACTGAAAGTAATTATCCCCCCGCGCAAAGTCGGGGGATTTTCTCATTATTGGTTAAGTTAGCAGTGCACAAATACCGCATTGCCAAGCGCGCGTTGGTACATACCTCTCACCACAACTTCACCGATTAATTGTTTCAAGCCAACGTGGATATTCGCAACATTCAGGAGTTTTTGGGTCATAGCGATTTGAAAACCACGCTGATCTGTATTCATCGCATACTCAGTAGGACGATCAAAGAAGCTAAACGCCCGTTAGATTTTTAAGCTAAACAAAATCGTTGGCGGAAATGAGCCAATTTGCAATAAGTGCTGCGTGACTGCTTTGGCGCCTAGAGGCGTCTAGCATTTGATCTTTGTATTTAAATGAGACAGCAAGAAATAGCGACATAGAACCCCACTATATGTCATATGCCCGCCTAATTTCCTGACTGCTTCCATACATATTTTTTTAGAAGCGCTTAGTTTTTCCAAAGATATCTAAAACATTGGTCATCCCTCTGCCTAAGCGTAATGTGGAATCATATTCTTGACGGCAGAACCTTGTACAAGCTTTACATAGCTCATACAGGTGTATCCATATTTTCTAAAAAATTACGACTTTATTATCTAGCACAAGCCATTCGTGCTCATTCTCCGCTATTTATTCGACCGTTACCGACTTAGCCAGATTTCTCGGCTGATCGACATCGGTGCCTTTTAGGACCGCGACATGATAGGACAGCAATTGCAACGGAATGGTATAGATAATCGGCGATATTTCGTTTTCAACCGGCGGCATTTTAATAATTTGAACGTTGACATCGTTTTCGGCCGCCAATGTTTCGTCCATAAACACGATCAATTGACCGCCTCGGGCGCTGACTTCCTGTATGTTCGATTTGAGTTTTTCAAGCAGGCTATTGTTCGGCGCGACAGTGATGACCGGCATTTCGGCATCGATCAAGGCCAACGGCCCGTGTTTCAATTCGCCCGCAGGATAAGCCTCGGCGTGAATATAGGAAATCTCCTTAAGCTTCAATGCGCCTTCCATTGCAATCGGGTAATGTGTCCCACGACCCAAAAATAATGCATGCTGTTTTTCGGCGAACTGCTCGGACAATTGTTTGATCTTGTCGTCCAATTGCAGAACCGCTTCGATTTTTCCGGGCAAACTGAAAAGCTCCGAAGATATTTTGTTTTCCAACTCTTTCGTCAGTCCAAAACGCCTCCCTATCGCGATGACTAATAGCAACAAGGTCGCCAATTGCGTCGTGAAGGCTTTCGTCGACGCGACGCCGATTTCCGGGCCTGCACGAGTCATCATCACTAAGTCGGATTCTCTGACTAGCGAACTTTCCGGAACATTACAGATCGCGAGGGAATATTTTGCACCGAGCTTTTTGGCTTCTTGCAATGCGGCCAAAGTATCGGCGGTTTCGCCGGATTGCGAAATGGTCACGACCAAGGTACCGCGGGGGACGATCGGTTTACGGTAGCGATATTCGCTGGCTACTTCGATATTACAAGGCACCTTGGCTAATTTCTCGAACCAATAGCGGGCAACCAAACCGGCATGATAGCTAGTCCCGCAAGCGAGTATCTGTATCGATTCGATCTGATCGAATACCTCGCCGGCATTATGGCCGAACGCGCTTTCTTGAAGGCGATTATCGATAAAGCGTCCTTCGAGCGTCTCGGAAATCGCCCAAGGTTGGTCGTAGATTTCCTTGAGCATGTAATGGCGATAGAGGCCTTTTTCGACCGAATCGGCCTTGAGCTGGCTTTCTTTGATCGGCCGATCGACTAGGCTGCCATCCTTGTCGTAAATTACGACTTTATCGATCGTAATTTCGGCAACATCGCCGTCTTCGAGAAACATAAAGCGTTGAGTGACCGGCAGCAATGCGGCGACGTCGGAGGCGATAAAATATTCGCCGATGCCGACTCCAATCACGAGCGGGCTACCTTTTCTACAGGCGATCAAGGTATTCGGGTGATCCTTTGCAACGACGCCTAACGCATAAGCGCCTTCGAGCTTTTTGATCGATTCCTTAACCGCGCCGAGCAGATTATCAGTGTTTTCCAGTGCGCCATATATTTCGTTGACGATCACTTCGGTATCGGTTTCGGAGGTAAATTCATAACCGACTGCTTTCTGATTATTTCTTAAATGCTCATGATTTTCGATGATGCCGTTATGCACGACAGCAACCTTGTCGCGGCATACATGCGGATGAGCATTCGCGGTACTCGGTTTACCATGCGTCGCCCAACGCGTATGAGCGATACCGATATTACCTTGTATCGCATCCTGATCGATCAAGGCTTCTAAGCCTCTAACTTTGCCGACCTCGCGCTTGCGATACAACTGACCATCTTCGACAATGGCCAATCCGGCCGAATCGTAACCGCGATATTCAAGGCGCTTGAGTCCTTCGATCAATATCGGCACTACGTTACGTTGCGCAATTGCGCCGACGATTCCGCACATACTATTTCTCCTTTTTTACCGGCCTTTGCCAGGTTGGGATAGTGGTTTGTTTGGCCCGCGCCAATGTCAATTTTTCAGGGGGGGCGTCTTTCGTAATCGTCGATCCAGCGCCTATCGTCGCATTCTTACCGATTGTAACCGGCGCAACCAATTGCGAATTCGAGCCAATAAATGCGCCATCTTCGATCACGGTCTTGAACTTATTGACACCGTCGTAGTTACAGGTGATCGTGCCGGCACCGACATTGACGCCGCTACCGATGACGCTATCACCGATATAACTCAAATGGTTGATTTTACTGCCGATTTCAACTATGGACTTTTTGATTTCGACGAAATTGCCGACATGAACATTATCGGCTAATTTGGCGTCGGGCCTTAGCCGTGCAAAAGGCCCGATGCGGCTGGCTTTACCGACTTCGGCATTTTCGATCACACAATTTGGCAATATTTCGACATTATCGTGAATGATCGAGTTTTTTATAAGCGTATTTGCGCCGATCGTTACATTGCTGCCTATGTTAATGCTTCCTTCGAGAATCACATTGACGTCGATTTCGATATCGGTACCCAAATGCTCGATCTTTCCCCTGATGTCGAAACGCGCGGGATCTCTCAATGTAACTCCGCGTTCCATTAAGCTATTTGCCTGCTCCATTTGATAAACTCGCTCCAAATGCGCCAATTGCATACGATTGTTGACGCCCAACACCTCGTCCTCGGTCTCGGCCTGGGAAGTTACGATGTCTATTCCGTCATTGACAGCCATTTCGATGATGTCGGTTAGATAATACTCGTTTTGTGCATTATTATTCTGCAAACGGTTTAACCATTTTTTCAATTGCTCGCCGTTCAATGCCATGATACCGGTATTGCCTTCTTGTATCGCTTTTTCTTCGGGAGATGCGTCTTTTTCTTCGACGATCTTCAAAACGCTATTGTCGCCGTCCCGCACGATGCGACCATACCCCGTAGGATTGGATAACACGACCGTTAATAATGCTAAGGCATTGCTACCTGCGTCGGCAATCAACGTTTCGATCGTCGACAACTTCAATAAAGGCACATCCCCGTATAAAATCAGCACGGTATCGTCATCATCGACATAATCGATAGCTTGCTGCACGGCATGCCCGGTGCCTAATTGCTGAACTTGCTCAATCCACTGAGCATCGAGGTGGCTTAATCGATTTCGAACTTGCTCCGCGCCGTGTCCGTAAACGATATTTACCCGATTATCGGCCAATTGTTTACTGGTATCGTATACATGCTCCAGCAAAGGTCTTCCAGCCACTTGATGTAAAATCTTCGGAGTTTCGGAACGCATGCGCGTCCCTTTGCCTGCTGCTAAAATTATAGTCGTTAATGTCATATTTTCATTTCCTTTACCCAGCTTTAACAAATATAGTACCTATGGCATAAGATATAAAAATAATAAGCGTTAAATATCATGCCAATTTTTATCCGGGCTCAAACAAAAAAAGCCCGACAACGCTTTATCGTTATCGGGCTTTTATATGGCTTAAGCCACGGGTGTTAACCGCCGCGCTTTCTGAGTCTGTCCAAGGTTCTCAATTGCATGACCGCTTCCATCAACTGCGCCTGAGCGGTCGCATAATCGATCTTGCTGGTTTTATCGGATAATGCTTCCTCGGCTCTGGATTTGGCCTCCAGTGCAGCCGCTTCATCGATGTCTTTCGCTCGAATCGCGCTATCGGCCAATATCGTCACCAAATGCGGCTGTACTTCCAAAATTCCGCCAGAAACAAAGAATGGATAGCTTTCGCTGTCGCTGACCTTGACCCTGACTTCACCGGGTTTGAGTTTGGTAATCATCGGCGCGTGACGCGGCGAGATACCGACTTCGCCTAGTTCGGCGGGCGCAAAAACCATTTCTGCCAAGCCGGAATAAATTTCTTGCTCCGCGCTGACGATGTCTACATGTACGGTCATTGTCATCTCTCGGTTCCCATCGTCCGGTTATTTTTTCATGCCCTTGGCTTTTTCCAAAGCTTCGTCGATCGTGCCAACCATGTAGAATGCTTGCTCCGGAACATGATCGTACTCGCCATCGATAATACCTTTGAAGCCGGCGATGGTGTCTTTTAATGAAACATATTTTCCCGGAGAACCGGTGAAAACCTCTGCCACGAAGAACGGTTGCGACAAGAATCTTTGAATCTTGCGCGCTCTCGAAACAATCAACTTGTCTTCTTCCGACAATTCATCCATGCCTAAAATCGCGATGATGTCGCGTAACTCTTTGTAGCGTTGCAAAGTACCTTGCACCGCACGAGCAACATTGTAATGCTCATGGCCGATAACCAAAGGATCCAACTGGCGACTGGTCGAGTCAAGCGGATCGATCGCCGGATAAATACCCAACTCGGCGATTTGACGGGACAATACCACGGTCGCGTCCAAATGCGCAAATGTCGTAGCCGGTGACGGGTCGGTCAAGTCGTCGGCAGGAACATAAACGGCCTGGATCGACGTAATGGATCCGGTTTTGGTTGACGTAATACGTTCTTGCAATACGCCCATTTCTTCCGCCAAGTTAGGCTGATAGCCTACCGCCGACGGCATACGGCCCAACAACGCCGACACTTCGGTACCAGCCAATGTGTAGCGATAAATATTATCTACGAAGAACAATACGTCACGACCTTCTTCACGGAAAAACTCGGCCATCGTCAAACCGGTCAAAGCCACACGCAGCCTATTGCCTGGCGGCTCGTTCATCTGACCGTAAACTAACGATACCTTGTCGATAACTTTCGAGTCGGTCATCTCGTGATAGAAGTCGTTACCTTCACGGGTACGCTCGCCAACGCCGGCGAAAACCGAGAAACCGCTGTGTTCGATCGCGATGTTACGAATCAATTCCATCATGTTGACGGTCTTGCCGACGCCGGCACCGCCGAACAAACCGACTTTACCGCCTTTCGCGAATGGACAAACCAAGTCGATAACCTTGATGCCGGTTTCTAGCAATTCATTGCTGGCGGCTTGCTCATCGTAAGACGGCGCTTCGCGGTGAATCGCCCATCTTTCGTCTTCGCCGATAGCGCCTTTCTCGTCGATCGGCTCGCCAAGCACGTTCATGATACGGCCCAGCGTTTTTTGACCCACCGGCACCGCAATAGGCGCACCGGAATTGCTCACTTGCAATCCTCTGCTCAAACCGTCGGTCGAACCCATTGCAATGGATCTGACCACGCCGTCGCCTAATTGCTGCTGCACTTCCAAAACAAGATTCTTGTCTTCAACCTTCAGTGCATCATAGACTTTCGGAAGGCTTTCTCGTGGAAATTCGACATCCACGACCGCCCCGATAATCTGAACGATTTTACCCAAACTCATTTTGTCGTCCTCTTCAATACTTAAATCTGTTAATTCGTCTGTGCATTACACAGCAGCGGCGCCGGCAACGATTTCGGAAATTTCCTGCGTAATCGCGGCTTGTCGGGCTTTGTTGTAAACCAGTTGCAGTTCGCCGATAAGCTTGCCGGCATTATCCGAAGCGCTTTTCATCGCAACCATCCGAGCGGCCTGTTCGCAAGCATTGTTCTCGACCAGCCCCTGATACACGATCGATTCGATATAGCGAATCAGCAGATTATCCAGAACTTCCTTCGCATCGGGTTCGTAAATATAATCCCAATGCCCTTTCAATTCGTCCTCGATCTCATCGGCAATGACCGGCAGTAGTTTTTCGACATTCGGCCGTTGCGTCATCGTGTTAACAAACTCATTACTGATCACATATAACTCATCGACTCGGCCTTCCTCATAAGCGTCGAGCATGATTTTTATGATACCAATGATATCGTTTAGATGCGGCGTGTCGCCAAGCTTGCCGACTTGCCCAACCATATTGATTTTTTGTAAGTTACCGAAAAACCCGGCCGCCTTGGTTCCGATTGTGCAAATATCGACATCGATGCCGTCTTTTTCCCATTGGCGTAACTGCACTAGGGTTTTACGGAATAGATTAGAATTCAAACCGCCGCATAAACCGCGATCCGAACTGACGACGATCACACCGACCCTTTTGACTTCTCGTGGAATCAAATAAGGGTGTTTGTACTCGGCATTGGCATGAGCCAGATGTTTGATGATCTGACCCATTTTTTTCGAGTAAGGCCGCGTTGCCTGCATTCTGTTTTGCGTTTTACGCATTTTACTCGCGGCGACCATTTCCATCGCGCGCGTGATCTTTTGAGTATTCTTGATACTTCCGATCTTAGTGCGTATTTCTTTACCGACAGCCATTTGACGACCCTTTTACCAGCTATGCGTGTTAATGAACGTTTCGATGGCGGATTTAATGCCTTCTTTGATTTCATCGGAGAAGTCGCCGGTTGCATTGATCTGATCCATCAAATCCGACTTTTCGGATTTCATGTACAGTTGCAGAGCGTCTTCGAAATCGCGTACTTTATTGACTTCGACCGAATCCAGATAGCCTTCGTTTGCAGCGAACAACGACACCGCCATTTGCGCAACCGACATCGGCGAATATTGATTTTGTTTCATCAACTCGGTCACGCGTTGACCGCGTTCGATTTGCTTACGCGTGCTTTCGTCAAGATCGGACGCGAACTGAGCGAAAGCCGCTAACTCACGGTACTGAGCCAAGTCCAAACGAATACCGCCGCCCAATTTCTTGATGATTTTGGTTTGTGCCGCGCCGCCTACCCGCGATACGGACAGACCCGCGTTGACCGCAGGACGAATACCGGCGTTGAACAGGTCGGTTTCTAAGAAAATCTGTCCGTCAGTGATCGAAATTACGTTGGTCGGAACGAAGGCCGATACGTCGCCTGCTTGCGTTTCGATGATCGGCAATGCGGTCAACGAACCGGTTTTGCCTTTGACTTGACCGTTAGTCAACTTTTCGACTTCGTCTGCATTGATTCTTGCCGCTCTTTCGAGCAACCGTGAATGCAAATAGAAAACATCGCCTGGATAAGCTTCACGACCCGGCGGTCTACGAAGTAATAACGATACTTGGCGATAGGCCCAAGCTTGTTTGGTCAAATCGTCGTAAATAATTAATGCGTCTTCGCCGCGGTCTCTAAAATATTCGCCCATCGAGCAACCGGTATACGGCGCGATGAACTGCAGAGCTGCGGATTCGGATGCGGAAGCCGCTACGACAATGGTATGCTCCATCGCGCCGTGCTCTTCGAGCTTGCGTACGACGTTAGCGATCGAAGAACGCTTTTGGCCGATCGCGACATAAATACATTTGATGCCAGTGCCTTTTTGATTGATGATCGCATCAACGGCAATGGCGGTTTTACCAGTTTGGCGGTCGCCGATGATCAATTCGCGTTGGCCGCGACCGACCGGAATCATCGAGTCGATCGATTTCAGGCCGATTTGCACCGGCTGATCGACCGATTGACGTGCGATAACGCCCGGAGCGATTTTTTCGATCGGAGAAGTTTCGCTTGTGTTAATCGCGCCTTTGCCGTCGATCGGATTGCCCAATGCGTCGACAACGCGTCCCAGCAACGCTTCGCCGACCGGTACTTCCAAAATTCTACCGGTACATTTAACGGTGTCGCCTTCGGTAATGTGTTCGTAAGAACCCAGAACCACAGCCCCGACCGAATCGCGCTCTAAGTTAAGCGCCATGCCATAGGTATTTCCAGGAAACTCCAACATCTCGCCCTGCATGGCTTCGGAAAGCCCATGTACTCTGACGATACCGTCGGTTACACTAACTACGGTCCCTTCGGTATGGCTTTCGACGCTCAGGTCGAAATTTTCGATCTTTTGCTTGATAAGATCACTGATTTCTGATGGGTTTAATTGCATGTTCTTTTTCTCTCACTCACTGTAGAGCTTTCTGCATGTGAAGAAGCTGGCCTTTGACGGTTCCGTCGATCACCTTGTCTCCGGCACGGATTAGTACGCCACCGATCAGCGACCGGTCGTTCCAGATATCCAAACGAACTTGCTTATTCAGCCAACGCTCCAATCTGGACACTAAGTTGCCTTGCTCGTCTTCCGTCAAAGGGTAAGCGGATATGACCTGAACTTCCGAGTATCCTTCATCGTCCGCTCTAAATTGCTCGTAAATCTTCGCAATTTGCGCGGCCAATTTCAGCCGATTATTTTGGATAAGCAGTTTTAGAAAGTTTTTACCTTCCTGATCGAGATGTTCGCCGCAGATATCCAACATCAAGTTTAAAAAACTTTCTTTAGCGATTTTCGGATTATCGGCTGCCAGCGCAATATTAGAGTCGCTCAAGACCGCGGACAAAAACGCCAAATTATCGGACCATTGTGCAGTCGCACCGATCTCCTTCGCTCGTTTGAAAGCCGCCTCCGCATAAGGCCGCGCCAATGTTGCCAGTTCGCTCATGGTGCTTAACCTATTTGATTGGAAACTTTATTCAAGATTTCTTGGTGTTTGGCTTGATCGATTTCCGCGCTTAAAATTTGTTCTGCCGCATTCAGTGCCAAGGAAGAAACTTCCTTGCGCAAACTTTCTTTGACTTGCTGCAATTCTTGATCGATCTGCGCTTGAGCGGCGACAAGTAAGCGTTCGCCTTCTTTCTTAGCGGCATCTTTCGACTCCTCGACAATTTCATTGGCCCGTTTTTGCGCCAGATTGACGATATCCGAAGACTGCTCTTTGGCTTCTTTGAGGACATTGATAGCCCTTTTCTCGGCCAATTCCATTTCTTCCTGGCCTTTTTCGGCCGCCGCCAATCCGTCGGCTATTCTCTTCTTCCGCTCTTCCAGGGATTGATACAGTGGGGGCCACACGAACTTCATGGTAAACCATACCAGAAGCGCGAATGTAATCATTTGACCAATCAGAGTAGCATTGATACTCACGATGCGTTCCTCTTGTTGCTGTTAGTTAAAAAACCGGATCTATTAATTACCGGCAGCGGCTTGAACAGCGGATAAAAACGGATTCGCAAATGTGAAGAATAATGCCAAACCAACGCCAATCATGGTTACCGCGTCCAACAAGCCTGCAACAATGAACATTTTGACCTGCAACATAGGCACCATTTCTGGTTGACGCGCCGCGCCTTCCAAAAATTTACCGCCCAACAAACCGAAACCGATAGCGGTTCCAAGCGCACCCATTCCTAAAACCAGTCCGACAGCGATCGCTGTCATGCCTTGAACATCAGCAATTAAAGACGCTAAATTTTCCATGATACCTCCAAACGTATGATTAAAATTAAAGTAACAAAATAATTAGTGATCTTCGTGAGCCATACTCAGGTAGACGATCGTCAATACCATGAATATGAAAGCTTGCAGCGTAATAATCAGAATATGAAAAATCGCCCACGGAAAACTCAGCGCCGGCTGTATTGCCCATGGCAACAGCGCAATCAGAATAAATATTAGTTCGCCGGCATATAGATTACCGAATAAACGAAGCGCCAATGAGATCGGCTTGGCTAGTTCCTCGACCAGTTTCAGCAACAGATTAAACGGCAGTAACCAAGGTCCGAACGGTTGAAACATCAACTCTTTGGCGAATCCCCAAGGGCCTTTGACCTTAATGCTGTAAAAAATAATCAGGAAGAATACCGATATCGACATGGCGAAGGTCGCATTTAAATCTGTACTTGGCACGACTCTGAGATATTCGATACCCATCATGGAGCCGATCATCGGTAACAAGTCGACCGGGAACAAATCCATAAAATTAAACAGGAAGACCCAGCAGAAAATCGTCAACGCCAATGGCGCGATCAATTCACTTTTGCCATGAAAGCTGTCTTTAACCTGTGAATCGACGAACTCTATCATCATTTCGGCAAAATTTTGCACCAATCCCGGGACATCGGAAGTGGCTCTTTCGGCCGCCATTTTAAAAAACCAAATGAACAATCCACCCAACACGGCGGAAAAAAATAGAGTATCCAAATGCAAAGTCCAGAAACCCTCACCAACACTCAATGGTGTCAAATGATGAACGATATATCCGGTTGCCCCTTCGGCTGCATGGGCTTCAGTAGCCATCTTTCCTCTCTCGAATTGAAATCGTCAGCGCATAATTAGCGCAAACCAAAATACGGACAATACTGCTATATACCCCGATAGCAGCGTTAAAATATTGATATTCGGAATTTGAAAAATCAAAAAAAACAGCACAGCTGTCAATATGAGCTTTCCCGATTCGCCGGCATAAAACGAATTCACGATTTTTTTGGCGCCTTGCCCGCTCGCTCTAAAGATGCGCAAAGCAAAGTATAGATTCGGTATAAATGCTGCCAATGCGCCTAGAAACGGCGACTTAGCACTCTGCAGCCCCGAAAAAACTGCAAATCCGGAAGATATCGCGATAATAACGAACGCTTGTAAAATCAAGATTTTTCCGACTGTAGAAATCTTTTCGTCCGTCACACCGACTCCGGATACAACAACTTGTGGATTATAGCGATGAGGCTTCATTTAATCAAGGAAGAATAAGGAACAGAGCATTTCCTACTTTGCAACGATTCATTTAAAAATCAGCCAATCGTTCAGCCTGATTTTCCGGTTTTACCCATATCCCGGACAAACAAAATCAATCGGTAATTCTATTTTCCGAATAACTGAGCTGCTCGATGATGCCGTCCAATTGCTCCAAACTCGAATAAGCCACCACCAGCTTGCCGGAACCGTTTTGTTTATGATTGATCGAGACTTTCGCGCCGAGTTTCGACGTTAGCTCCTCCTGCAATCGAAGGGTATCGCGGTCGACTTCCGCCGGTTCGTTTTTTAGCGACTCGGTCTGCAAATCTCTGATCAGTTTTTCCACCGCCCTGACCGAAAGACTTTGCTTAGCGATTTTCTGCGCGGCCTGAATTTGCAGATCGCGACCCAACGGCAACAAAGCCCGGGCATGCCCCATCTCGATTTGCTTATCAACCAGCAACTGCTTGACTTCCGGCTGCAACTCCATCAATCGCAATAAGTTGGTCACCGTCGCGCGGGATTTACCGATCGCATCGGCGATTTGTTGATGCGTCAACTCAAATTCTTCAAGCAGTCTTTTTAAGGCTTCGGCTTCTTCGAGCGGATTCAAATCTTCGCGCTGAATATTTTCGATCAACGCGATCGCCATCGCACCCTTATCGTCGATATCGCGCACAACAACCGGCACTTCTTGCAACCCGGCAAGCTGCGCAGCGCGCCAACGCCTTTCCCCGGCAACGATTTCATATCGTTCATCGCCGATTTTACGCAACACAATCGGCTGAATGATACCTTGTGCCTTGATCGAATCAGCTAGCTCCTTGATCCTTTCCGGATCGATATCCTTTCTCGGTTGAAACTTTCCACGCTGCAACCATTCGATCGGCAGTTTTTGCAGTTCGTTTTTTTTCTCTGTCGCAGGTGGCGCATCGCCCAATAATGCATCCAATCCCCGACCCAAACCTCGTTTTTGTACCGCCATAATTGTCTTATTTCTTCTCTTTTCTAATCATTTCGCCGGCCAATGCGATATAAGCCAAGGCACCGCGCGACGACCTATCGTATTGGATTACCGGTAAACCATGACTCGGCGCCTCGGCCAAGCGAATATTACGCGGAATCGTGGTGCGAAAAACTTTATCGCCGAAATATTCAGCCAACTGATCGGAAACGTCTTTGGTCAAACGGCTTCTATTATCGAACATCGTTCTTAAAATACCTTCGAGTTGCAACCCGGGATTTACCGAACCTTGAATGTTTCTCAATGTCGACATCAGCGCCGATAAACCTTCCAGCGCGTAGTATTCGCACTGCATCGGTATCAGCACGCTATCGGCTGCGACCATGGCATTTAATGTCAACATATTCAATGTAGGAGGACAATCGATCAGTATATAGTCGTACTGATCCTTAATCGGCTGCAAGGCTTCGGCCAGACGCCGCTCCTTGCGATCGATCTGTAGCATATTGACTTCGGCTGCCGTCAAGTCGGAATTGGCCGGAATTATCGAAAACCCGCACGACTCTTGCTTTACAACAGTCTCGGCTGCCGGCACATCTTCTAATAACAAATCGTAACTGGAATATTGCACCGAGTCTTTATCGACGCCGCAACCCATCGCCGCATTACCTTGCGGGTCGAGATCCACCAACAACACTTTTCGTTTTGCACCCGCCAAAGCCGCGGACAGATTTACACTGGTCGTTGTTTTCCCGACCCCGCCTTTTTGATTGGTAACTGCTATCACCTTTCCCACTCGTTTACTCCCGCTGCGTAGGCTTGTTAATTTGAATCAGGCATCGCTGCGCTTCTATTCCCGGAACCCTTATCGGTATCACTGTCGCGTTACCTTCGATTTGCTGCAACTCCTGCTCGGGATACTGACCTTTCATCGCCAACAACACGCCGCCCGGCGCGATCAAATGCCCGGTCATTTTCAGCATGTCTGGCAAATTAGTAAACGCTCGCGTAATGACCGTATCGAACAAATGTTCAGACGAAAAACCCTCAACTCGGCCATGACAAACCTGGACATTGGCCAATTTCAACTCTAAAACGGCCTGCTGCACGAAACGGGTTTTTTTGCTATTGCTATCCAATAACGTGAAAGTTTTGTCCGGCCGGCAAACGGCCAAAGGAATACCCGGCAATCCGGCGCCGGTCCCGATATCGATGACCGTTTGCCCGGTAACATAAGGTAAAACCGCAAGACTATCGAGCAGATGCAGACTTACCATCGCTTCTTGGTCACGGATCGAGGTTAGATTGAAGGCTTTATTCCATTTATCGATCAGTCCGACAAACCTCAACAAGCGGTCGGTCTGTTCGTCGCTAAGCGTTAAGTTTAATTCATCGAGACCGGCCTGAAGTCGTTTCCGGCAAGTATCCATCAGGCGCTTTTCTTCTTTAAATGGACCAGCAACAAGGATATCGCCGCCGGCGTTATACCCGGAATTCGCGAAGCCTGTCCCAGCGTTTCCGGCTGTTGTTTTCTGAGTTTTTCACAAACTTCGTTTGAAAGCCCCGAGACGTTCCGGTAATCGATCGTTTCCGGCAAACGTAAATGATCGTAACGCTTGGTCTTGTCGATTTCAGTCTGCTGCCTGTCGATGTAACCCGAATATTTGGCCTGTATCGCGACTTGCTCGGACACCTGCCCCGGAACATCATCTCGCTCGACAAAGGTCAACAGCCGCTCGATATCCACTTCGGGACGGCGCAGCAAATCCATCAAGTTGACTTCGCGCTGCAACGGCTTGCCCCAAAACGCTTCGGCTTGTTTGGCTTCTGCCGTTTCGGCCCGAAGCCATTTTTTCGACAGTTCCGTTTGCAAAGCACCGATTTGTTCGCGCTTATGTTCGAAAGTGCGCCAACGCTCGTCGTCAACCAAACCTAACTCGCGGCCGGTTTCGGTCAAGCGTAGATCGGCGTTATCTTCGCGTAACAACAGCCGGTATTCGGCACGGCTCGTAAACATCCGATAAGGCTCTTGCGTGCCGCGCGTGATCAAATCGTCGATCATCACGCCGATGTAAGCCTCGTCGCGAGCCGGACACCAACTTTCCTGATCGCGAGTCGAGCGCGCGGCATTGAGCCCTGCGATCAAGCCTTGTGCGGCCGCCTCTTCATAGCCGGTAGTACCGTTGATTTGCCCGGCAAAAAACAAACCTGGCATATGTTTGGTTTCCAATGACGACTTAAGATCCCGCGGATCGAAAAAGTCGTATTCGATCGCATAACCCGGACGAATGATTTCGGCATTTTCGAATCCGAGCATCGATCTTACGAATTCGTATTGCACATCGAACGGCAAACTGGTTGAAATACCGTTCGGATAAATCTCGTTCGTATTCAAGCCTTCCGGCTCGATGAAAATCTGATGCGAATCGCGATCGGCGAAACGCACAATCTTATCTTCGATAGAGGGACAATAGCGCGGCCCGATGCCTTCGATTACACCGGTGTACATCGGCGAACGGTCCAGACCGGACCGAATGATGTCATGCGTCCGGCTATTGGTTCGCGTGATAAAACAAGGAATTTGCCGCGGATGCTGCTCGCGCTTGCCCAAAAACGAAAAAACAGGAACCGGATCGTCGCCGAATTGTTTTTCCAACTTGCTGTAATCGATCGTGCGACCGTCGATGCGCGGCGGCGTGCCGGTTTTCAAACGATCCACTCGGAACGGCAACTCGCGCAAACGCTCGGCCAACTCGACAGAGGCCGGATCGCCGGCACGCCCGCCGGTATAATTTTCCAGTCCGATATGAATACGTCCGGCTAAAAAGGTACCCGCGGTCAAGACTACGGCGCGCGCGCGAAACTCGAGCCCCATTTGGGTTTTAACGCCGGCAACCCGACCGCCTTCGACGATCAAATCGGCAACCGTTTGCTGAAACAAGGCCAAATTCGCTTGATTTTCCAATGCGCCACGCACATATTGCTTATAGAGACTACGGTCGGCTTGCGCGCGAGTCGCTCTGACCGCGGGACCTTTACTGGCGTTTAGAATACGAAACTGAATGCCGGCATGATCGATCGCCTCGGCCATGATGCCGCCGAGTGCGTCGATTTCCTTGACGAGATGGCCTTTGCCGATGCCTCCGATCGCCGGATTGCAGCTCATCTGTCCCAAGGTATCGATATTCTGGGTGAGTAATAAGGTTTGCGCACCGCTTCGGGCGGCTGCCAATGCAGCCTCGGTTCCGGCATGACCGCCGCCGATCACGATAACATCAAAATTTTTTTTGAATTTCACAGGCTTTTAATGCTCAAATAAAGCGCTATTTTAAATAGTAAAGAGGCGTTGTCCAAAATTATTCAGGAGTTTATTTATGAAAAAGACCAAAAAACCGGCACCCAACGCACAAGCCAACTTGGTTGCCAAGCACGCTCATCAGTTTAACAAAGCCCAAATATTCCGCGACAAAACCCAATACCGCCGCAAAGCCAAACACCAAGGCAGGGAGCCTTTACCGATGATGTCCATGGACGCTATCGGTAAAGGCTTCTCGATCAAAATGACCTATCGTTTTTCCGCTTTTTCCGCGCATTGAATGCACAAATTGGCAAAAGGTAAAACCTTCAGCCGCTCCTTATTAATCTTCGCCCCGCAATTTTCGCAAAAACCGTATTCGCCATCGTCTATCCGATCAATCGCGTGCCTGACTTTAACCATCTCCGCCCGGGTCGTATTGCCTAAATAATCCAATACTTCATCATTCTCGGTTTGTACGGCCTGTTCGCCGAAATCTTGCGATAACGGCTCATCGGTATGTTTGACGTCCTCGGTAATTTTGCTCAGGCGCTCATCAAGTTCCTCGAGCATTTCGATCAAATTTTCGCGGACTTCCTCGTATTCACTCACAGCTCTACCCTGACATTAATTTTAAACTATAGTTGTAGATAGCATAGTACCATTAACTTCGGCATTCATTCTCATGAGACTTTATCTTATCAACAATTCCCAGCTTGAGCAGTTTCGCCGATCTTAGGGAGCGGGGTATGTCTATCGAGGAACGCCGAAAAAATTAATAATCCACTTCGCACAAAAATCATCTCCTCATGCAAAACCCAATCGCTCCTTTGTTGGAATCCGCCAATCGAAGTATTCTCGGAAAACAACATCAAATCCGTTTAGCCCTATGTTGCCTTTTGGCTCGAGGCCATCTATTGATCGAAGACATACCCGGCGTCGGCAAAACCACGCTCGCGCATACTCTAGCTAAATTGCTGGGCTTAAATTATCAACGCATTCAATTTACCAGCGATATCCTGCCGGCCGATATTATCGGCGCATCGATATTCGACCCGGAAGAACGCAGTTTCAAATTTCATCCAGGGCCGATCTTCAATCAAATGATTCTGGCCGATGAAATCAACCGCTCGACGCCCAAAGCACAAAGCGCCTTATTGGAAGCCATGGAGGAACAACAAGTCACGGTCGAAGGCAAAACCTATCACTTGCCCTCGCCGTTTTTCGTGATCGCAACGCAAAACCCCGCTCATCAAATCGGCACATTCCCCTTGCCCGAATCGCAACTGGACCGATTTTTGATGCGCATCGAACTGGGTTATCCGAACCGCAACGCGGAGCGGGAATTATTGAGAGGACAGTCGCGTTATCATTTGATTGAAAACCTTCAAACCGAATTACCGCCAGAACAGCTCAAAAACATCCAACAACTCGTCAACACCGTGCATGTTTCAAGCGCATTGCTGGATTACTTGCAAAACATCATCACCTTTACCCGTGAATTCCCTGATTACCCTTGCGGTCTGTCGCCGCGTGCCGGTTTATCCCTGCTCAACGCGGCAAAGGCATGGGCGTTCATGGACAGTCGTGATGCAGTATTGCCCGAAGATGTACAAGCGGTGCTCCCGTCCGTCGCAGGCCACCGTCTGCGCTCCGCCAGCCAGGATTCCGGCGCGGTCGTCGCACCGATACTCGAACGAGTAAACGTGCTTTGAATACCCTGTCAATCAAGGACCGTTTTCGGTTAAACCGTTTTTTTGCCGGCGAAAACCCGTCCGACGAAGCCATTCCACTGAATCAGCGCCGAATATTTATTTTACCGTCCAAGCGAGGCCTGAGCTTTGTCGTATTAATCCTACTGTTGCTGCTGATCGCGTTCGTCTATAACAATAACCTCGCATATTTTCTAACTTTCTTGCTAGCCAGCGTATTTTTTATCGGCATCCTGCACAGTTACAAAGCCTTAGCCGGCCTGATCATTCAAAAAGGGCAATGCAAGCCGGTATTCGCCGGCGAACGCGCAGTATTCGAAATTCATATCGACAATCCGATCCCTGTTCCACGGCTCAGTCTCGAAATCGACTTGCATGACAAAACACAAATGACTCTTGCTCCCTACGAGAAGAAAGCTGTTAGATTGTATGCTCCGACCGAACGCCGAGGACATCAACCCTGTGGCACGATCACCCTATCGAGCGGCTATCCGCTCGGCTTGTTCCGCGCCTGGTCGCCGTTGCGTTTTAACCTGTCGGTGTTGGTTTACCCGAAACCCTGGCCCCAAGAGATCCCGTTTCCCGAAACCGGCGGCGGAGCATCGGATCAAGGAAAGGCCGAAAAAGGCACCGACGACTTTTACGGCCTTCAAGAGTATCAACGCGGGGATTCGATTAAACGCATTCATTGGAAAGCCTATGCGAAAGGTCAGGGTCTTTTCAGCAAGCAATACAGCGGCGAGCAAGGCGATGAATTGTGGCTCCATTACGAAGCCAGCGCCGGTTACGGCAACGAGGAACGCCTGAGCCGACTGTGCCGCTGGGTTCTCGATGCGGAAAAAGCCGGGCTTCGTTACGGCCTTAAGCTACCCGGCCAAAAAATCGGCCTCGGCATCGGTCACGCGCACCGGGCGCGTTGTCTTGAAGCGCTCGCCTTGTTTTAGATTATGCTGGCCAGTATCGAAAAAAACATTTTACTCTTTCTGCTGATTTCGGTCGGATTGATTGCGCTACCGCACATTTATCATATCCCGGCTTCGATTTTCGGATTCTTCGTATTGCTGCTAACTTGGCGCTTCATCGGCATTTGGAAACCGAGTTGCTTGCCCGGCAAATTATTGCTGTTTTTGTTGACCGTAGGCGGCCTCGTCCTGCTTTATTCGCAGCATCAAGGACTCTTCGGCCGCGATGCCGGAACCCGACTGTTCATGACCGCACTGGCATTGAAGCTACTCGAAATCAGGCAAGAACGCGATTTGTATTTGATTGTCTTTCTGGCTTTCATCGTCGCCGCTTCGCAATTTTTGTATGAGCAGAGCATCGCCATGGCGGGCTATATCTTGTTCGTTTGCTGCGTGCTACTAGGCACGCTGGTCGCAATCAATAGCCGCCGGCAAAATACCTTAAACGCGCTGAAAACATCGGCCGTCATCCTGGCGCAAGCGCTGCCTCTAGCGATCGTGCTGTTCGTTTTTTTTCCGAGAGTCGAAGCGCCGCGCTGGATGTTGTTCGAAGACAAAAGCCGAGCTAAAACAGGGCTCAGCGACAGCATGGAACCCGGCTCGATTAGCGACCTCGGCTTTTCGGACGAACTGGTATTCCGCGTCCGCTTTCAAGGCCCGATACCGCCGAATGCGCAGCGCTATTGGCGCGGCCCGGTGTTTTCCGTCACCGACGGCAAACGCTGGACCGCAGCAAAACGCTACACCTATACGGCCGCCGCCGAACCGGACTTCAGCGAACCGGCTTATCGCTATACGCTATTACTCGAACCTCAAAATAACAACTGGGTCTTCGCGCTGGAAATGGCCGGCGACTTCCCGCCGCAACTACACATGAATTCGGAATATTTGCTGACTCGAAGCGGCAACCCCGACAAGCGCGCCGAATACCCTTTTACGTCTTATCCCAGTTACCGCACCGGAGAGCTCAGCGGTCACAAATTACGCACCAATACACAGTTACCGGGACCGGCTTCCCAAAAAATCACCTCGCTAATCAAACGACTCGGCGGCTTCGATACGCGGCCCGAACAATTCGTCGACCGTGTTCTACAACATTTCAACCGAGAAAATTTCAGTTACACGCTGACTCCACCACTAATGGAAGACAACCCGATCGAAACGTTTTTATTCGAAACCCGAAGCGGATTTTGTAGTCATTATGCAGCCGCCTTCACCTACCTGATGCGTGTTGCGAACATTCCTGCACGCGTCGTCACGGGCTATCACGGCGGGGTCTTGAATCCGGTCGGCAATTTTTTGGAAATAAGACAAGCCGATGCCCATGCCTGGACCGAAGTCTGGTTGGAAAACCGGGGCTGGGTGCGCGTCGACCCGACGGCCGCAGTAGCGCCGGAAAGAATAGAACAAAACGTCAATATCGAACAACAAATTGCCAGTCGCAACATCAGCTTTTTCTCCGCCGACAGTGAGTTGGCACGACAGCTCGACTGGCTTAAACAAGCCCGGCAATTATGGAGCAGCGTCGATTACAACTGGCAGCGCTGGGTCATCAATTATCATTCCGCCAATCAGACCCAATTTTTAGCCTCGCTCGGTATAGAATCGTTAAAACAAATGCTCTATTGGCTAGTCGGACTTGGCGCCTTATTCACCTCGATACTCAGCTGGCTATTGTTATCGCGCAAAGAAAAAACCGCCGACAAAGTATTGCGCTGCTATCGCCGGTTCTGCGCCCGGCTAGGCAAGGCCGGCCTAAAAAGAAATGCTGGCGAAGGACCTCTCGATTTCGCTAAACGGAGCAAGAAAGCGTATCCGAAGCAAACCGAGGCGATAGACGAAATCACCGGCTTGTTCATCAAATTACGCTATCAAAAAGAATCGTCGCAAGCAGACTTGAGCCGGCTAAGCGAACGAGTCGACCAACTTAAGATTCGCCGAAGATAACCGGAAAATAAAATTGTCACGTCGTCGACATGACAATATGACAATTTCCATAAAGCTTTGAAACGATTAAAATGCATCGCCGGTATTGCAATAAGTCACGAAGATGATATTAATGCATTTCTATTAAATAGTTAGTTAAGCGGGAAGAGTACACGATGGACACGCTAGACATGTTGATATTTTATTCCTTTAATTTAGGAATTTTTACGCTCGTTTTTTTTATCGCCGGAATGATCAAACCGAAATGGCCGCTGTTTTTTATGAAAGAGCCGACTCGGTTTTTGGTAGTTGGCATTACCACCGTCATGATCATGGTCGTTCTGACCATGTACGGAGAAGGCAATCGGAAGATTCGTGCGGAACAAGAAAGGCTTGAACGATTCAAGATGGTAGGAACGAGCCAAGAGCCCGAAACGCCGAGCCCATCGGAAGTCAAACCCAAAAAAACCAAGCCGAAAAAACAGGTTGCTCCAGAGGACGAAATTCCTCAGTTTGATTCAGTGCAAGATGCCATAAAGGCCTTTGAAGAAAAACAATGATCGTATAGACCCCACTGTCATTAAGTTAACGTAAATCCGTTATTCCGGCGGCGACTAATCGCCATGGATGGCGTGAACCCAGCACCTAAATTATCTAAGATAGTTAACCATAGACAATGGATTATGGAATTTAGGTGCTGGGTGAATGCGGATTTTGCAGGAGCAAAAATCTGCCCTGCCGCCGACACCTGTCAATCGAGCAACCGAACCCTCCTTTCAACAATTCGCTCAATATTGAAAAAAGCAAGTTATTTAGAGTTATATCCTTTGGTTTCTGCTGACTTTGAGTTCAAATGGGTATCAACTATTAACGCGAACATAGCCAAAAAAACGATAGCTCAACACCATCGATTTTGGCAGCATAGACTGTTCAAGCAGATCATCTGTTGTAAATGACTCCAAAATTAAATGACCTAACACGCTCCGGTGATTTATGAAACTGTCCGACTACCGCATCGAACCTGCCGATTATAAAGCCGATTTCAAGGATCTTCGCGCCGTGCGCGACTCGGTTTTCATCATCGAACAACACATTCCCGCCGATCTCGAACAAGACGACAAAGACCCGCATAGTTATCACGTTATTGCCCGCGACAATCGTCATGATCCGGTCGGCACAGGTCGACTGACGCCGAAAGGACAAATCGGCCGAATCGCCGTATTACATCAGTGGCGTAATCAAGGCGTTGGTCAATCGCTATTAAGAGTGCTCATCGAAAAAGCACAAAAGCAAGGACTCAACCAAATAACCCTCGAAACACCAACGAGCGCTAGCGGGTTCTTTCAAAAATTCGGATTTATCGGTGAAGGAGAAGCATTTAACGTAGCCGGCAACGAATTTCAGCGCATGAGCATGACGCTTACGCCGCTTGCCGAAAGAAGACGGCAGTCCGCGAAGCCGCGCGAGACATCGGTACCGGCAGAAAAACTCGATAACCTGGAAGCCCACCTCGAGTCGGCCATTCGACTTATAACCGAAGCACGACGCCAAATCTGTATTTATACCCGCGACTTGGAACATGGTTTATACGGACACAACGACGTTGTCGAAGCGTTTAGAGAATTCGCGATCAACAGCCGAGACGGTTGCGTGCAAATCATCGTACAAGACACGTTTGCCGCGCGCGGCAAACCCCATGCGTTAATCGACTTGGCGCAAAGACTGCCTTCGTCGTTTCAATTGCGAACACCGGTCGAACGGGAAGACCTGCAATACTCATCGGCATTTCTAATCAACGACCGAGACGGTTACTTGTTTCGACTCAATGCAGAACGTTACCAAGGCGAATGGAGCCCCAATCATCCCGCCCGAAAAAAACAACTCTACGAAGAGTTCGACCGCATCTGGCAACGCTGCCGCCCCTGCACCGAGTTTCGGGCACTTGGAATATAATCGTCCGACAGAAGCCGAGTTTCGGTTTGTATATAACCGCATTAATTTTTTTAGAAAGGCTTGATTGACAGTGTGGTCAGACTTACATACAGAAACGGGAAGCAAGTTTAATTCTAAAATAAACCTGACCCATTTTTTACATTTTTTAACTCTTTATAGTCAATCAAGCTCCGGTGCTTTTCTCCGCGTTAGCGCTCGGACGCATTATAAATTACAACTTTTTTAGATGATTCCCTAACCTCTATAAAAAAATCTTCACCACAGCCCAAACAGGTCGCAGGTTTGTCTATTGAACTACCGCGTTGATGCTCACGAGCTATTGCTAATACAGGGTGACCACATTTATTGCATAAAATTGCAGCATTATTTCCATAAGCATCAATTTTTGCTATTTCACCGTTTCCGTACATACCTTTAAAGCCAGTGATTGTCATAAATTATTCCTAGTTTCTTAAATATGGATTTAACGCCTAATTTAAGTCGCTACGCGAAGCGTTGTCGGCTCAAATAAACTGTTTGGCCGCAATTACTCCTTGCCGAATGTGAAAGTGAAACGTTGGCCGCCCAAGTCACCGTACCCCGTGCCCCTAGTGCCGGTTGACACAAAATGGAAGGGGCCGGTACGGCAATCATCGCAAGTGAATACTCCCTCTCCATCACGGCGGCTCACGTATACGAAGTTGCCCTTACAGGTAGCACCTTTGTTGGACACGATGGCGAGGTTGCCGCCGCCATCCAGGTAGCCGGTGGCAATGCCAGTAAATGTCTCGTCCGATTTCTGAACCTGGCCACGGACTGGCAAGGTCATGCTGCAGCCGGCCAGCAAGAGCGAAGCGGTTGTCAGAGCAATTACTGCTATTTTCATCAGATATCCTGTTGATTAGTTTGCCGCCTAAAGTAATATATACGACATCAAGGCCTAAAGTGCAGCGTATTTGTCGTATAATCATTTGCAATTAAAAGTGTCTAATCGCAGATTTTAAAACAAGCATAGATCAATGCGACAAATCATGCCAACAAATGGAAAAAAGGGGTCAGGTTTAATTACAAAATAAACCTGGAAAAAAGGGGTCAGGTTTAATTACAAAATAAACCCGACCTTTTTTTCAATCTCACTCGACTCCTTTGCTAAGCTTCTCCTGTAGAATCTCAATTTTTTCACTCATTTGTTCGGAATCTTATGAAATACCCGTTATTACTGGCCACGCTGCCTGCCGCTTTATCCACCCTCAACGTCGCCGCCGAAGAAGTCGGCTGCGTCACCACCGCTTGGAAGCTAATCGGCGCTAACCATAAGGTTTGCGTGCAGGCATTCGATGATCCAAAAGTCCAGGGGGTCAGCTGCCACATTAGTCAAGCGAAGACCGGAGGCGTGGCGGGCGCATTCGGCTTGGCCGAAGATCCGTCCCAGTTTTCGATTGCCTGCCGGCAAGTTGGGCCGATCGTGATCAAAGGGAAGTTGCCGGACCAGGAAACCGCATTCAGTGAAAATACCTCGGTTTTGTTCAAGGAAACACGCGTTACGCGATTGTTCGATCGTAAGCGCAATACGCTTGTGTATATGGCCGTCAGCCGAAAATTGATCGACGGCGCGCCGGCCAATAGCCTGTCCACCGTGCCGATCATGCCTTGGCGGGAGTAATGCCGGTAATCGGCAAAACCGGGTTGATCCCCCGCAACCGGACCGGCAAAGAACGTCCAAAACGGCCAGCAAGCCAAAACCACAAAGCTTCCGGCAACGGCGAGACGGATTTGCCCGCCAGACAAATGCAAAAAGATAAAAAAGGGGTCGTGTGTAATAGTTCTTTCGGTTAATTAAACCAGCCCTCCCTTTTTCCGCGTCGATCTCCAAGCCCTACTATCCCTGTCCCGATAGCGCACGTCCTTGTGCTTTTATGCGTTTTTTAGCGGATGTCGATCGAACCGGTTGTCGCCACAGAATCCCTGCCGATCGCTTGCGTGTTGGTCAATGTGTTTTTCGATGCGTTGATCAGCGTCGATTTCTCGACTTTCGAGCCGACGACGCTGATCGAGCCTGTGCTGGCGGCGCTGTTACGGCCGATCGCCTGAGTATTGGTCAACGTATTTTTTGACGCGTTGATCAATGTGGATTTTTCGATTCTGGAGCCTTCGGCCATGGCTGTGCCGGCGACGATTGACATTAAAACGACTGCTGCTAAAGATACTGTTTTCATGATGGTTTCCCCTTGGTACTTGTTGGTATGGTTCGTTCAAGCGTTTCGTTGAACTTGGGTACAGTATCCCGATTTGCAGATAAAAAAGCGGTGATCGAGTCACGCCGTTTGTGTGATTTATTCACCGGTTGGCGAATCGAACAGGCATCGTTGGTTGAATACGCAGCTCGTCTGCTTCCGAATTGCTCAACCTTTCGAATTTGGTCATAAATAACTTCCCTATTTTTGATTTAGGCCAGGCAGATTCGGTTGCTAAATTGACAAGTGTCAGCGGCAGGACAGTTTTTTACTCCTGCAAAATCTGCATTCATGCCATCCTTAGCAATCAGTCACCGCCGTTAAGCGTACGTATTAACCCAGCACCTAAAATCCACAATGGATAATTATCTTGGATAGTTTAGGTGCTGGGCCTGTCAAGCGAGTTGCCGAACCCACAACAAAGCTCATAGCTCCTGGACGTTATTTATCATGAAATCCTAGCTGTTAAGACACAGCCTCTGCCGAGACTATTCATTGTAGATACTATCGATTAAATCTTTAAACCAACGGGGACGGAAAACCATGATATACAACATCAGAGATTCTAATATCGGCAACGGTATTATGTGTAAAACAATCAATACCAATAAAAAAACAATACAGATTATCAGTCTTGTAAAAGAGGTTGATTTATTCATTATTGAGCTCCCGGTTATTATTTATTATTCCCAAAGAATAGCTTTTAAAACCATCGCGCCTTTGCTTGCCAATTGAACCTCGTGTGACTTCCGGTCTTATAATTCCGATAAGCGCCAATTCTACGATGCATTTTCGGCTTTATCGGCATGAATTGCCGATATCCAAGTAAAGCTAGCATTGCTATCAGGCACCGGATTCCGACAATATCCGGCGAAATGACGCATTATGTCCTTAAGTTAGCGCCTTTGTTTATAATTCCGTCCGGCGCAACAATTGGGCATTCAACGCCACGATCACCGTGCTGGCCGACATCAACACCGCGCCGACCGCCGGCGCGAGCAGGATTCCGGCCCATGCCAGCACGCCCGCCGCGAGCGGAATCGCGACAATGTTGTAGCCCGCGGCCCACCACAAATTCTGCACCATCTTACGATAGGTCGCCTTACTCAGATTGACGATCCTCGACACGTCGCGCGGGTCCGAACGCACCAATACCACATCGCCGGCTTCGACCGCAACATCGGTGCCGGCGCCGACCGCAATACCGACATCGGCGGTCAACAAGGCCGGCGCATCATTGACGCCGTCACCGACCATCGCGACGCGCTTGCCTTGAGCCTGCAGCTCTTCGATGCGCTTTACCTTGTCTTCGGGCAACACTTGAGCGAACACCGTGTCGATGTTCAACTCCTTAGCCACGGCGTCGGCAACCGCTTGCGAATCGCCAGTCAGCATTGCGACTTCGATGCCGGCTTCATGCAACAGGCGCACCGCTTCGCCGGAAACGGGACGAATCGCATCGGCGATCGCAAAGACCGCTAAAATTCTATCCCCTTCAATGAGATAAATCGCCGCCCGGCCAGATTCGCCAAAGCGGTCGGCGGCTTCCGACAAGGCCTGCGGTATTTCTCTCTCGAACGTTTTTATCAAGGCTGGCCCGCCCACCTGGAGTTTTCGCCCTTCGACGACGGCAGCCACACCTCGGCCGGGTATCGCCTGAAAATCCTGGGCCGAGGGCCATTCAATTTCGTCTTCTTCGGCGCTCTTGAGCAAGGCTCTCGCAATCGGATGTTCCGAATCGCGCTCGACCGCCGCCGCGAGTCGAAGTGCTTCGTCGGGCTCGACACCTTCGGCCGTCATCGTTTCCAAGACGCGGTGCTCGCCCAAGGTCAACGTCCCGGTCTTGTCGAACACCACGATATCCAGATTACGCGCCTCCTCCAACCCCCGGCGATCGCGCACCAATAATCCGCAGCGCGCACCCAACGTCGTCGAAATCGCAATCACGAGCGGCACGGCAAGCCCCAAGGCATGAGGACAGGCGATGACCAGCACCGTCACGACCCGCGTAACGGTGAAATCCATCGTCGCACCGACCAGGGACCACGAAATAAAAGTCAAAGCGCTCGAAACTATCGCGACCAGCGCCAGATAAAACGCCGCGCGGTCGGCCAAGGCCTGAGCCCGAGAGCGTGAAGTTTGAGCCTGATCGACCAAGCGCATGATACCGGCCAAAGCGGTCTTGTCTCCAGTGCCGGTGACTTCGATGCGCAAGGAACCTTCGCCGTTGACCGTGCCGGCAATCACTTCATCGCCCTCGCCTTTCGTCACCGGCTCGGATTCGCCGGTAATCAATGCCTCATTGACCGAACTCTTACCGCTCTTGACGATGCCGTCGGCAGGAACCGCCGCGCCGGGGCGGATCAACAATAAATCGCCGTCTTGCAAGCGGTCAACCGTGACCTCTTCGGTTTCATCTCCTTCGACCAGTCTTAGCGCCGTATCCGGCAGCAACTTCGCCAATTCCTTCAGAGCCCCCTGAGCCTGGAAGATAGAACGCATTTCTATCCAATGCCCCAGCAGCATGATCGCCACCAAAGATGCCAGCTCCCACCACAGCGCATGCCCCTTGAAACCGAACGTGACGGCCAAGCTGTACAAAAAAGCAACGCTGATCGCCAGCGAGATCAAGGTCATCATGCCCGGCAGACGGCTTTGCAATTCGCGCCAGCCACCTTGCAAAAACACCCAACCGCCGTAAAAATAAACCAGCGTGCCGAAAACGGCCGAAACATACCCCGAACCCGGAAAAGCCGGCGCCGTATACGACAACCAGCGTTGCAGCCCATCACTCCAAATCAACGTCGGAACGGCCAGCACCAACGTCAGCCAAAATTTGTCCCGAAACATCTCCACGCTATGGCCTGCATGCTTGTCGTGTCCGGCATGGTTTTTGTAGGCCGAATGCGAATGGTCGTCGTTTTTATCGGACTTCGAGGCCCCGGCATGAGGCTCCTGATGTTTATTTTGCTCGTGCGGATGTTTCATGATTGAGCCCCTCCTCCGTTTTTACTTAATGGATGGATTTCGTTCTCGCGCAAAGGCGATAGGGCGCATAGTGTCTATGTTCAAATGCACCGGGTGCGAAGTGTTCAGCTAAAACGGCTTGAATAGCGTAATACCGATTTCGCATCTTTTCTCCGCGGTCCTACGCCCCTCGGCGAGTTCTTTTTTTCTTTTCGTTAACCAGCCCTCAGCTTCTTCAAAACCGTGCGCAATATGCCGCCGTCTCGGTAATATTGAATTTCGATCGGCGTATCGATTCGGCTAGCGGCCTTGAAGGACTTAACGCTCCCGTCCGGCGCGCTTGCGGTCACGTCGACGATTTGTTGCGGAACCGTGTCGTCGGCAATGTCCACCGTAACGATTTCGTCGCCCTTCAGGCCGAGGTTTTGCGCCGATTCGCCAGACATAAACTGCAACGGCAAAATCCCCATGCCGATCAAATTGCTGCGATGGATTCTTTCGTAACTTTCCGCGATTACCGCCTTGACACCCTGCATGAACGGCCCTTTCGCGGCCCAATCGCGGGACGAGCCGGAACCGTATTCCTTGCCCGCCAGAATACAGAGCGGCATTCCGGACTCTTTGTACTTCATCGCGGCATCGAAAAAGGTCATTCGTTCGCCGCTGGGATGATGAATCGTCACATTGCCTTCAGACCCTGGAACCAACAGATTATGGATACGCACATTGGCAAATGTGCCTCTGCACATCACTTGATCGTTGCCGCGACGCGAACCGTAACTATTCCAGTCTTTGCGCTCGACGCCTTTTTCGAGCAGATATAATGCCGCCGGCGAATCGGGCGCGATTTGACCGGCCGGCGAGATATGATCGGTCGTGACCGAACCGCCGAACAGCGCCAACACCCGCATATCGGCTAGACGGCCGATGGTTTCCCGGCCGCCGCCCAGTCCTTCGAAGAACGGCGGCTTTCTGATATAAGTCGACCGTTCGTTCCATTGATAACGCTCGGAACCTGCGACCTCGATCGCCTGCCAAGCCTGAGTACCGGTGAAAACGTCGGCGTAACGCTCCCGGAACATTTCCGGTGTCACAAATTTTCGGACGACTTCATCGATTTCCTCGGTCGTCGGCCAAATATCTTTCAGGAAAACTTGTTCGCCGTCGTTACCTTGACCGATGGCGTCATTTGTCATATCGACAGCGGTCGATCCCGCTAGCGCATAGGCCACCACCAGCGGCGGCGAGGCGAGATAATTGGTTTTGGTGAGCGGATGTACGCGGCCCTCGAAATTCCGGTTGCCGGACAACACCGCAGACACGACCAAGTCATTGTCTACGATGGCCTCTTCCACCGCTGCATCGAGCGGGCCGGAATTGCCGATGCAGGTCGTGCAACCGTAGCCGACCAGATAAAACCCCAATGCTTCCAGATAAGGCAGCAGCCCGGATTGCTTCAAGTATTCGGTCACGACCAGTGAGCCGGGCGCCAACGAGGTCTTGACATAATTTTTGACTTTCAGCCCTTTCTCGACGGCTTTCTTGGCGACCAGGCCGGCGCCGAGCATCACGGAGGGATTACTGGTGTTCGTGCAAGACGTAATCGCGGCGATCACGACGGCGCCATGCGTGATCGTTTCGCAGGCACCTTGGCTCGAAACTACGCCGCAGCGATCGAGATCGCTTTCGGCAAGGCCCATGCCGCGAATGCCGACCGGGGCGGTCAGCGTCTGCCGATAAGTCGGCCCGACTTGGCTCAGCGGAATTCGGTCCTGAGGACGCTTGGGGCCGGCCAGTGCCGGTTCGATTTCGCCGAGATCGACTTCCAGCGTGCGGGTAAATTCGGGCTCCGGCGCATCGTCGGCGCGAAACAGCCCTTGTAGCTTGGCATAGCGTTCGGTGAGCTCGATTTGTTCGGAGCTGCGCCCGGTGAGGCGCATATAACTCAAAGCCGCCTCATCGACCGGAAAAAAACTCACGGTCGAACCTTGCTCCGGGGCCATGTTGCTGATGGTCGCACGGTCCGGAATACTGAGTTGGGACAAACCGGAGCCGTAAAACTCGACGAATTGACCGACGACGCCGAACTCCCTGCACAACTCGGTGATGCGCAGCACCAGATCGGTCGCGGTCACGCCAGGCGGCAGTTTACCGGTCACCTTAATACCGACCACATCCGGTTCGAGCATGTAAATGGGCTGATCCAGAATGACCGCCTCGGCCTCGATGCCGCCGACGCCCCAGGCCAGCACGCCCAGACCGTTGACCATCGGCGTATGCGAATCGGTGCCGACGCAACTGTCGGGATAACACAGATCGTTGCTCTTGTTGTGGAAGACGACTTGAGCCAGATATTCGAGATTGACTTGATGAACGATGCCGGTGGACGGCGGAACCACGCGCAGATTTTGAAAGGCCGATTGCCCCCACTTCAGGAATTTATAGCGTTCTTGATTGCGTTGAAACTCGACCGCTTCGTTCATCGGCAAGGCATTGGCTTTGCCGAAATAATCGACCTGTACCGAATGGTCGATCACCAGATCGCAAGGGATGAACGGATTAATTTTTTTCGGATCGCCACCCAATTCGCTCATCGCATCGCGCATCGCGGCCAGATCGACCAGCGCCGGCACGCCGGTAAAGTCCTGGAGGATGACCCTAGCCGGTTTGTAGGGAATTTCCCGCCTGGAACCTTGCGCCTGCCAACCGGCGAGACCGAGTACATGGTCTTCGGTGATCGAATAACCGTCGCAGTTACGCAGCAGGCTTTCGAGCAGAATTTTTATCGTATGCGGCAAACGGGCAAGGTCGGCAGCGCCGGCGGACTCTAAACTCGCAAGACAGTAATAGGACAACTGACTTGCTCGATCAGGATTCAATAACTGCCGTGCGCCGAAAGGATCGATTAAATTCATGGCGGATACCCTCTTTCGAAGTCGGGAATTTGATTTTTTGTATACCACACTTCTGCCGGATATGACACCGCTTTATCGTTTTGATGTCTTCGAACCCCGAATCAACCTGTCACTTATCCGAGCGAAGATATTTTTTGATTGTCCGGCTATCCAGCCCTGCAATCCGGGCCACCGCCTCGAAACTTTCTAGCCTATCGTACAAAAATCGACAATAGTTTTGCAGCAATTGCTGCGCCGAATAATAACCGCCGGCTTCGCTCCGAAACCCGGTTTGCTCGTTTCCGGCCTGCGGTTTAGGCGCTTGATAGGTACCGGTCAGGCAGATACGCCGTATGCATTGTTCTAATTCCCTAACATTACCGGGCCAGTGATAATCCGGCGGCACAGCTTCGTGTATTTTGGTTTCGATGCGGCCGACCAGTTCCACATCCGGCGACTCGATGACCCGTTCCAACAAGCGCGCGATCAGGCTACGTAATTCATCGGGATTTTCGCATAAGCGCTCCCTCAGGCTGGGCAAGGTAATGACGTCGGAACATAGCCGATAATATAGATCGACTCTGAACAAGCCCTTCTCCAGCAACTGTTCGATCGGACGGTTCGTCGCGCTGATCACTCGGCCTTCGAAACGTTGCAGATCATGACTTCCTACCGGACTGTAAACACGGTCTTGTATCACATTCAGCAATTTCACCTGAATCGGGATGTCGATATCGCCGATTTCATCGATGAATACCGAGCCGTGTCGGCTGCATTGGGCAAACAATCCCGGATGATTATCGATGGCACCGGTGAACGCACCTTTTTTATGGCCGAATAATTCCGATTCGAGCAGACCGGTGGAATATTGCGACAAATTGATCGCCCTGAATGACGCGGTAAAGCTTTCGGCGAAGCGGTGCGAAACCATGTCGAACGGAATATATCCCGAGCAACCGATAGCTCTCGCCACCAGACTTTTTCCAGTTCCGGTCTCGCCCAACAGCAACAAGGAAAAATCCTCCATGCGATCGCAGAGATAATCGAGATACCAAGCCGGATTGAACGTGAAAATATTATTCCACAAGCGCATACGCAGCTCGAAAATGGCGGAGCACTCGCCCGAGACCGCCTCATCGATAAAGGTGAATGCGCGCTGCAGTTGAAACAGCAAGGCGATGTAATAAGCCGTTTGCTCCCGGGTGAAACCCGCCTGCTCGAATCGACCGACAAGCTCTGCTGCGAATGCAAGTTCGATCGCTTTGTCGCCCGCGTGTTTTTGGGCCTTGATATGCTCGATAAACGGCTGCTGATAACCGTGAAACAGATAGAAAAGCCATGCCAGACACATGACTTCCTGCATGCGTCCCTGAAAGCGGCGGATATCGAATCCGGCTTGCCGCTCCAGCGCTTTGAAGCGCTCATCCAGTATTACTTGTATCGCTTCGCGCCGCTCGACAAACGATAAACTGCCGATGCCGATATCGAGCACTCGGCAGTCCACCTGCTCCCGTTCCTTACTGAAAGGGTTCAAAAACGCCAATTCGGCAATTCGGCTAAAAAAGTCATATTGCTCAGCGGCCAATCTTGTCTTCATAAATTGCTCACCGTGTCGTCATTTTATGACTATCGAGTATAGACCAGCATAACCAAAAAATCCTAATTATTTGATTTTCATAGCTTATAAATGTGGCATTTGTTTTGCACTAGTGACTTTGACTCAACCCGAAACAGGAGCACATCATGAACAGCCTAAAACGTATATTCATCACGCTAAAAACCCAACTGGATTCCGTTGCCGACGATTTCGAAAATCATGAAGCGCTAGCCGGCGTCGCGATCAAGGAGCTTGAAGAATGGCGAGTCAAAACGCGCATCCATCAGCATCGATTGCAAAAAATGATCGCGCAATTCGAAGCCAAGCTAAACGAATTACAGAAAGAATCGACGCTGTGGTCGGTACGCGCGGTCAAGATCAGAGAAACCGACGAACAGCGCGCCTTGCAATGCGTCAAGCGTCTGCTTCAAACCCGGCAACAAACCCAATCAACCGAACACCGGCTTCGCGAAGCGCAGGAACAATTTCAACGCTTGCAGGCCGATTTGAGCTCGATCGAAACGCAACTGCGAACACTGAGTGCGCAAAAAGAGGTCCTGGCCGCGCGGCAAAACCGGATTGAACTGCAATCGGCATTTCGAAGCGGCCGCCACAATCCTGCCAAGGAAGCGGAAAGCATTTTCAACCGTTGGGAAGAGTCGATAACAGGCGCCGAATTCTGCCATCCCGACACTGAAAGCACCGATAGCTTTGCCGATGCCTTCATCCAAGAAGAGGAAGCCTTGGAACTGGAAATGCTATTGAACGAATTGAGCGCTAAAACCGGCACAGACCAGGAGAATCCAAATGTACACGAATGATTTCGAATCCAATACGCCCGCCTCTTCGGCTTGGCGGCAGTCTGAACAAGCCGCGCCTAGCTTAACCTGCCAAATCATCCGTTATTTGCGCTGGGCCGGCACGGTCTTGATCATTCTTTCCGCCGTCGGCTTCATGCTGCAAAGCCATGCGGATTTGCTGCCCGCCTACCGCTATTGGGCCGGATTGGGATTTACCTTGGCGCTTTGCGCCGGCGGCCTGGTTTGTACCTATCTTCTCAGAGAAACCACCGGCGCCAGAATCTTCTTCACGCTCGGAGCCGCATTCTTGCCGGTTCAGGTTTCCCAGGTCAGCGCGATGATCTATGCGTTCATACACGGCGGATCGGCGCTGCAACCGGACTACAGTTGGCTGCAGTTTAGCGGAGTTAATCCGCCGCTGATCGCCGTAGACTTCGTCATCACCGTATTTTTACTGATTTCGGTCGGCTATACGGGCTTTTCTATGCTCGCGCGCCGTCAGGTCAAAATCTTGATGCACGCTTTTTTAATGGGCAATCTTTTGTTGTTGCTGCCGGTTCGCGATGCCTTCTGGGTTCCCTTCCTTATCGCGCTGCTGTTCATTCGTCTTAGAACTCTCGAACAAACGCTACAACAAGAAAAAGCCATGCACCTGTTCGAAGGCGTATCGGCCAGAGCATTGACCAGCCTGCCGTTATTGATATTGATCGGCAGAAGTCTGCTGCATCCGTCCTCCGTTTTGCTGACTGCAGTCATCGCAGCGATAACAGCAACGTTCTTCCTTGTAGACATCAAACGCTATACCCGTTCACCCCTGGTCATCTATGCGGCCCAATGGTTCGGCACATTGGCCGCGCTGGGCGCATGGATCGTCGTCGCCGAGGATTATGCCGGCATCGACCACGGCTATTACGGCCTGATGCTGCCGTTATCCGGCCTGTTATTCCTGCTGTCCACGCAAGCCGACTACCATCAAAAGGCTTACCGTTTTTTCGGTTCGGCACTGGCTCTCATCCTAACTTACGGCGCATTACTGAACGATCAAGCCTTTGCGCCTTTATCGGCATTGTCGACGGGCATGGCCCTGAGCTTGGCTGGCTTGAGATACCGCGAAAAAACCCCATTCTTCGCTGGGCAGCTCTGTTTTCTCGGCGGCATTTTGTTTTATTGCAGCTATGCGATCGATGCCTACAGTCATGCTCCATGGCTCAGCTCGATCGGCCTCGGATTGGTCGTACTCTTATCGGCATCCTATCTGGAAAAAAGGCAACAATTGATCATCAGTAAGGTCGATCACTATTGGCAGGAATTGAAAAGCTGGGATTAGTTTTGACGAACAGGCTATTCACCTCACCAAACAACCGACCAAAGCGGTTCGAAGAATTGGCTGAACCGCGCCGGCACATTTCTCTAAAAAGGAGGCGTAACTAAAGCAGCACTGCTTTTCTAAGTGCTAAAGCAGGATGCAATAAACAACTTGCGCCGCATCGATCCCGACCGATGCGGCGCAAGTCCGGAAGCTTACGAGTCATGCTCAAAGACCTGCGTAACTTTGGGCGCTAGACGGTATTTCCGTACATATGGAGTCAAATTTGGACACAGTTAGCGTAAACCAGCTTAGAGATCAACTAAGATCCCTTGAAGAGCATGTAGTTACTAATCATGCCCCCTAAAGGAAACTCGTAGGGCCGGCGAAGCCTTTGTGGTTATGAGTGCAGACGACTAGGAGCAAGAACAGGAAACTCTCTATGTTCTTCAGAACAACAGCCTAATGAAACAGATTGCCGATTCAATGGCAACGCACAACGAATAACTGTTCACGAATTCAAGACTCGTCTTACTAACACCGGGCCAACCGATTCAAAGATAATGGTAGAGAAAACCACAACCGGGAGAATGGTGTCGCGGACTTCCGGAAACTGCTCGGCTGCCAGCAACGCCATACCAATTGCTATACCTGCCTGCGGCGTCAGAGCCAAGCCAATATTGCGGGGGAGTGTTTTCTGCTTAGCTCTGATAAACAACACTGCGAGAAAACCGCCAAACATACGACCTGCCAGTCGCAAGATAATATAAAGGACTGTCAGCCCGACTGCATCAACTACTTTATACAAATCAATGCTGGCGCCGGAGAGCACAAAAAAGAATACCAAAAACGGCCATTCTATATGTTCAATCTCCCGGAAGGATCGAGTTGCGTATTCTGATTAATTTGAACACTGATTCTGGACGAACGTGAACACCTAAAACCTAACGCATCGGTGGACGTGAATTTTTACGCCAAGTGTTCAACTTGAGTCAAGGAATTCATTTTTTTTCGCATCGATTCTCCTT
>JAHJSQ010000015.1 GCA_018830325.1 Gammaproteobacteria bacterium | reverse complement strand
GAGTCGTGATACCCGAAACTGGGATTGGCAGGCAGAAGTCTGTTTAAATCCCGATAAACCGATCGATAATGCGGTAAAAAATACCGACATTAGCGTTCATTAATTTTCAACTCATGCGACAACTACGTTGACATTTACCGCGAGCGAGTCAGGATTGATTGAGAATGCGCGGAAGTTGTGTCGGTCTCAGGAAGCTCTTGCCCTGAGCCCTTCCGCTGCGCTCAGGAGAGCCTTGTCGAAGGGGGAGCTTCCGGTGTGTCTTCCCCAAGCTGGAGCTTGGGAAAGAGCGTGATGTGGGTTGGCCGTTTTTAGCTTGACGCGCATGGCTTGCGAACCCCGTCCTGCTAAGGATATGCTGATCTTTGGGCTTTAGCTGAAGAAACTTGCTAATCAGGATTCGTTTTGTAAGGCCTTTTGAATTTACTTTCAACTATACCCTCCTGCGGGACGGGTTATTGAACCCGTCCCCAACGTTTCTGCTTGCTTCGGCCATGGTTGAAACGTTTCGGACTGGGTTGTAAACAAACCCAGTTCAGCCGTAACAATTCAGTCCCCCCGGCAATTATCGTTCCCATGCTCTGCGCTCATCGTTATACATAAGTCAAAAATTACCCTTTTGCAACCTTAACCAATGAGACCTCGATACCATTTATTGTCACTTAACATTAGCGGATCACCTAACGCTAAACGAACCGCGTAGGGTACGCTGTGCGTACCATGGTAACCCCGCAATGTTCATGTGCCAACCGAGCCGTCAGGGCACGGCTTTGGTACGCGCAGCGTACCCTACAATTTATGTATAACGATGAGTGCTCTGCGTGGGAATGCCTGAGTACCGCTCCAGCGGTACGAGACGCTAGAGCGTCTCGGGCTGCATTCCCACGCTGGAGCGTGGGAACGATAAGGGGGAGCTGAATAATTATGTCCTGCCAAAGAGTTGCCAAACCTTCAACAAAGCTCATAGATCCAGGATGTTATTTATCATGAAATCCTAAACGTTAGCCGGGCCTTACTATGCTGCGTTGCAACAACAGTTTCATCACGGCTTGAACGCTTTCGTCCAGCGAGAGTGCATGCGTATTGACTATTAGCTCGGGTTTTTCGGGTTCCTCGTAAGGCGAGTCGATACCGGTAAAAAAAGGAATCTTGCCGGCACGCGCTTTTTTATACAAGCCTTTCACGTCTCTTTGTTCGCAGGTTTCCAAGGGACATTGACAATAGATTTCGATGAAATCGCCGTGAGGGACCAATTTCCGCGCTGAACTTCGGTCTGCGCGGAATGGCGAAATAAAAGCCGTCAATGTAATCACACCGGCTTCAATCATTAACTTGGCGATTTCGCCGATTCTTCTGATGTTTTCTACTCTATCCTCATCGCTGAAGCCCAAGTCGCTGCAAAGGCCGTGTCTCACATTATCGCCGTCCAAAACGAAGGTCGAACAACCATAACGGTGCAAATAGTCTTCGACGGCATGGGCCAATGTCGACTTTCCCGAACCGGACAAGCCGGTAAACCACAGTATCACGCTTTTATGTTTATGTAGTTTTTCTCTGTCGTTACGGGTGATAGTGGCGTTATGCCAAACGGTATCAGTGCTTTTTTGAGTCATATTGATTTGATGTGAATGAATTAACGAAAGGATGAATAATGTGTTTCGAAGCGATCGATAAATTGCGGGAGAGATTCTATCGGCAGATGATTGATGCCGGCTGCGGCTTTGCGTCCGCCTCCGCTAGGAAACATCGCGCAAAGTTCGTCGGCGCCGGTTTTATTGGTATGCGGAGCTCTAACGCTGACCAAATAGCCGCCCGAGCGGTTATGGCTCAGTATCGCATGTGCCCGGTCGGGATGATCATTAGCTAGCTCGTTGGCGAAAACGCCGCTGATGCGTCTGGCCCAAGCTTCGTCCGGCAGGATATAAACTGCCACTGAGGCCGTGCTATATTCCGACGCAATACTTTTGGCGTGCGCCAGATCATTGTTATAACCATCTAAAAGACGATTGTAAATCACGGCTTTGTCATTGATAAAATCGAACGGAGACGAGTAACCGGCCATTTCTAAATACAGTTCGGCGGGCGGAAAATGTAGATCCTCAATGCAACTGCCGTAACCGTTGTAATTGATACACACGCCAAGTTGTTTGAGCTGTTCGGTTTGGGCTTCGGACAATGATAGTTCGTTGGCCAGTTGCATGGCCGCTTGATCCAAGTTATCACCGAAGGCGGCTGTGATGGCCCATTCTCGGTAGCGCCCATGTAAATAACGGTCGACGAGTAAACTGGTGCAGACATTGGCATCGGTATCGATCAGAGCGGTTAATGCGGTATGATCGGGTATGTCCCCGGGCCGGTGATGATCGACATAGAATACTTCGGCGCCTTGATCCAGAATGCGCTGGAGCGAGGGCAGATTCTTTTCCAATGAAATGTCCAGCACCACGACTTTGTCGCCGGCTCGACCGTCGACGCGCTCGAGCAAATTGATGTCGCGCTTAATTCCGGTCACCAATAGCGCGTCTGCGGGCTCTGCAAGCCGAAGCTGAATTAAGGCGCAAATGCCGTCGGCATCGCCATTGAAAACATCGAAGCGCATGCGTTTTTCCTTAAATAATAAACAATGGAAGGCAAAGTATAGGCAAAAGCCGGCGCGATACCAACTGCCTAAGAGAAAAGGTTAGATAAACCCGCTATAATCTTTATCGTTGTCTGTAAAAATTGTAATTATTCAGCATAAGTCATGTATGAGAAGGTGTCAGGCATTGATTTATAAGGCTGTCTGCAACAGGTCGTTGCAGTCAGCGCTTACAGGGATGTATTCACCCAGCACCTAAATAAGCCATGATTTTGAATCATTGCCAAAGACCTATGGAATTTAGGTGCTGGGTTCACGCGTCCTTAGAAATCAATGCCTGACACCAACCTACCGCATGCGCTGAATAGTTACTAAAAATTTATCATTACCAAGGATTTTCCTATGATACCTGTTATTTTATCCGGCGGTTCGGGCACCCGGTTGTGGCCGTTGTCTCGCGGACAATATCCTAAGCAATTTCTACCGCTGGTTTCCGAGCAAACGATGATTCAGGAAACCGTGCTGAGGCTCAATGGACTCAAACATATCAAACCTCCAATCGCCGTTTGTAATGAAGATCATCGCTTCATGCTGGCCGAGCAAATGTGGGAAATCGGCGTCAAACCGGCCTCCATCATTTTGGAACCGGTCGGCAAAAACACCGCGCCTGCTGTCGCGATGGCGGCTTTATCGGTTGCGTCCGGCGACGTGCTTTTGATCTTGCCGGCCGATCACGTCATTGCCGATTGCGCCGCGTTTCATCAAGCCGTTATTGCCGCCGATACGTTGGCCCGGCAAGGGCAATTGGTGACTTTCGGTATTGTGCCGACAAAGCCTGAAACCGGTTATGGCTACATTCAACGTTCGCAGTCGCAACAGGGCGAGGCATTCAAGGTCGCGGCCTTCGTCGAGAAACCGGATGCGGAAACTGCGCAGCGTTATATCGAAAGCGGCGATTTTTATTGGAACAGCGGCATGTTCGCTTTCAAAGCCGGCGTTTATCTCGACGAATTGGCGAAATTCAACCCCGAGATGTTGCAGGTTTGTCGAGAAGCGCTGCAATCGGCGCAGCAGGATTTGGACTTTACCCGTATCGGTAAGGAGATTTTTTCGACCTGTCCGGCCGATTCGATCGACTATGCTGTGATGGAAAAAACCGCCAATGCCGTTGTTATACCGCTCGATGCCGGTTGGAACGATGTCGGTTCATGGACCGCACTTTGGGACGTGACGCCGAAAGATGACGCGGGCAATGCGGTGTTCGGCGATGTTTTGGCGGTCGATACCGAAAATTCTTATTTGTATTCCAAAGATAAATTGGTTGCCGCCATCGGCGTTCAGGATTTGGTCATTGTCGAAACCGACGACGCCTTATTGGTCGCGTCCAAGGACAAAGTGCAAGAAGTCAAAGCGATCGTCGATTTTTTGAAAAGCCAAAAACGCAGTGAAGCCGATTTACATCGCAAAGTTTATCGTCCGTGGGGACATTACGATTCGGTCGATAATGGGGAGCGTCATCAAACCAAACGGATTTTGGTCAAACCCGGCGCTAAATTATCCTTGCAAAAACATCATCACCGGGCCGAACATTGGATTATTGTCAAAGGCACCGCTTTGGTTACCAAGGGAGATCAACAGATTCTATTGGCCGAAAACGAGTCGATTTATATCCCGCTAGGGACCGTTCATTGTTTGGAAAATCCCGGCGTAATTCCGCTGGAAATGGTCGAGGTACAATCGGGTAGCTATCTAGGCGAGGACGATATTGTGCGTTTTCAAGATCAATATGGTAGGGTTTGATTAAAGGGCGACCAACTTGTTAGGCTGTCGAAATTTACCGATTTTCAGGTTAGAAAAATAACTGGTTTATGGATTTTGAGATTATAAATAGGCGCTTTATAAATAACATAGTAATCATTAACAATTTCCAAGATATTTTGATCGCCGTAGGGTGCGCATCGCGCACCTTTTCACGGCGCAGAACCCATTAGTTCCCGACCCAGGTACGCGATGCGCACCCTACCCCTAGCGCTTTATAGCTATGATCACAAACAATTTCCAAAATATTTTTGGATTAAAAAAGCGGGAACACAGAAATTAGCTAAAATGGCTTTTTTTTCGACAGCCTAGCGACTTGCCGACTTGCCGACTTGCCGGTTGTGGATGTTATAGGCTAAAGCCAGCCATTCAAAATTTCAGATTGTAATTTCATTAACAGGAGATATCGATGAAACAAATTATCACGAAAGCCGTGTTTCCGGTCGCGGGTTTAGGCACCCGGTTTTTGCCGGCCACCAAGGCCAGTCCGAAAGAAATGTTGCCGGTCGTCGATAAACCGTTGATTCAATATGCAGTCGACGAGGCGGTCGCCGCAGGTATCGATACGATGATTTTTGTAATTGGCCGTAATAAAACATCGATTGTCGATCATTTCGACAAAGCCTACGAGCTTGAAACCGAGTTGGAAGCGAAAGGCAAGATTCAAACTTTACGGATGATACAAAATATCGTACCGCCGCATGTGTCATGCGTGTATATTCGACAGTCCGAAGCGTTAGGCTTGGGGCATGCGGTTTACTGCGCAAGGCCTATCGTTGGCGATGAACCGTTTGCGGTTATTTTGGCCGACGATTTGATCGAAGACAAAGACCGTGGATGTGTGCGGCAAATGGTTAGCGTATTCAATCAGGAACGCAGTAGCGTTTTGGGAGTCGAGCGAGTCGATCCGTCGGAAACCGGTAGTTACGGCATCGTTAAGACCGAACCGGTCTCGGAGAAATTAAGCGATGTGAAATTGATTGTCGAAAAACCCAAGCCGGAGCAAGCGCCGTCGAATTTAGCGGTGGTTGGCCGCTATATTTTGACGCCGGCGATTTTCGATAAAATCAAACGGACCAAAAAAGGCGCTGGCGGAGAAATACAGCTCACCGATGCGATTGCCGCATTGATGGCCGACGAACAAGTTTTGGCGTATGAGTTTGAAGGGCAGCGCTACGATTGCGGTTCCAAACTCGGCTTTTTAATCGCGACGGTCGAGCATGGTTTATTGCATGAAGAGTTGAAAAACGATTTTGCTGATTATTTGAAAAATCTGGCGGCCCGAATTTAGGAACGGGCATGAAATAAGTTAGGCAACTGACGCAGGATTTTCCTCGTTCCCACCGTACCAGCGTGGGAACGCATACCGATTTTGCCTTCGGCTGCTAAGTTATGAGTTCCCAAGGAGGACCGCTCATCGTTATACATAAAATGTAGGGTACGCTGCGCGTACCAAAGCCGTGCCCAGGCGGCTCGGTTGGTACATCAACATTGCGGGGTTACCATGGTACGCACAGCGTACCCTACGCGGATCGCCTAGCGCTAGGTGACACTGCCATTAAGTTAAGCCGTTCGTGGTGAGCCTGTCGAACCATGGACGGCTTAACTTATCGACCCAGGATTTTTCCATTCACCCTTCGACAGGCTCAGGGCGAACGGAAAAATCCTTAACTTAATGGCAGTGAGCACTAGGTGAGGGATAGCCGAGAGTGCCAAGTGACAATAAAGGGTATCGAGGTCTCATTAGCTGAGATTGCAAAAGGGTATTTTTTGACTTATGTATAACGATGATCGGATGACCGGAGAAACCGAAAAAGCTTTGATTTACTCCGTTTCGGTGTCGATCCCGTAGCCTTGAAACAAAGAGCGAATTTCTTCGAGTCCATCTTCGATAGACCAGCTAACCGAACGTGACAGCAGATCGAGCAGGATGATGGCATTAACGGTAGCATCCTCGGTGCTTGCCGCTCTAAAACGGTTGGCAAGGGCTTTGTTGATGATTTGCAGGTTTTGATAACGCTGCATCAGTTCATCCAATTCGAAGGTATGTTCAAGACCTTGCTTATACTTGAAATATTGACCCAGCAAATACATTGATGTACTTCGGTAAATCGTTTCGTCGTCGCTAGCCAAGGGGAGATGAAAGCGTGCCATCGGTTTTAAATGTTCGGTATGAGGGCAGGGGCTAGTGGCCATGATTAAACCTAGCAACGAGCTTAATGCCCGCTGCATCGTGGTTTTTCCGCTGATCGTTCGTTCCGGTGTGATAACTTCTAGTGCCACTGACTCATAAGAAACCAGCATGCCGCATAATTCCATAAGCGGTTGCAAATTGACCGCAACGGGACATTGCGGTGAATCCTTCTTTGCCAAGGTGCAATTGCTGCATTGATGGTATTCGAGCTCGGTCCAGAATGGCGGTTCCGTCAGCTGGGGACGGGTAAAGGTCATCGTTGTTTGATCGATTTCAATTGCGAATTCAATAACTTTATTGTCGGCGAACGAAAAACGATAGAGAAAATGTAAGTTTTGATCGGTCATGCGATTTTCCAATATGAAGCCGTCTTGTCGTTGATATTCAGTCGGTCTTCGGTTTCTATACCCATCGCAGATCAAAATTCGGCACCGGGGTACTGCCGAATTTTGAAGTACGAAAGATATAAGTTTACTTTATCGATTAGACTTTATATAAGTTTGGCTAAATTTTTTGGCAAAGGATGATTTAAGCGGGTGGATTATGAACGAGGATGCGGCAAAAATTTTATTGGTGGATGACGAACAAAATGTTCTCAAGGCTTTGTCCAGGATTTTGCGAGACTATTATTTAGTGACTGCGCAGAGTGGTGAAGAATCATTAATACTAGCCAAAGAAATCGAATTCGATTTAGTGATTTCGGATTATCGAATGCCGGGCATGGACGGTGTTGAGTTTCTAAAGAAGTTCATTAAGTTGCAACCGAATGCCATGCGAATGATTTTGACCGGTTTCGCAGACCTTGAAAGCGCTCAGCATGCGATCAATGAAGCAGGCGTATTCCGGTTTCTGAATAAACCTTGGAACAATCTTGAAATAAGCAATGCGGTTACAGTTGCGCTAGAGCATAAACGAATATTGCAAGAAAATAAGGACTTAGCCGATCAGGTCCGAAGGCAGCAAGCGCTTTTGAAAGATCAAGATACTATTCTCAGAGCATTGGAAGCCGAAGAGCCCGGTATTACGAAGGTCAATTGGGCCGCGGACGGTTCGATCATCATCAATGAAGATGAATATGAATAACGGAGTTAAAAAACTTAAAGCGAATCCTAGGGTATGTTGTGCGTACCTAATGTCGGCGCAAGGCAGCAATGATTCTAAATTCGGCAGTTTAACCCTAAAGCACATGAAGTTCATGAAGTATTTCAAGAGAATGCCTAAATATTTCTGCTAACGTCTTGGGTGAGCGAAAGCTTTATGCAAACGAATAACAAGTTATTGAATTAACTTCTTATTCTTCATGGTGAAATGCTTTTTCTAGGATGATGGTACGCACAGCGTCCCCTTATGTTTCGAAATTGGCGTCGTATTAATTTCAGCTATTACTCCCTTTATGCTCAAAAATTAGCTAACTTTTTGAAGGTATGGGGTGTGGCTAGCGAGGATGTCGGCAGCAGGGATTGCTGCCGTCAAGCCCCCACGGATGGGTTCACGGCGGTCCTCGATAGACACATCCCATACCTTTTATTCTTAAACGGTTTTTCAATCAAAAGGGAGGAACGCGAAGAAAGCTTATTTATTGCCTAATCGAACTTTTATTGAAAGCTGCCCCCCATTTTCTCGTAAATTGAAAATATCGTTCACGTTTTTTTCGGTTAGTATCCGGTCTTTTAAATAAAGTAGGTCATTGCACAACACTTCCTCGACTTCCATTCCTGCTTGCAATTGAGTCCAGGACATTTCGATTACCGGCCTATCGTCCTCTTCCGATTCAGGCAGGTATTGCAGAAAGATATCGCTGACATCGGGGTCATAGAGACTCCCTTTTTTCAGTTCAATATGCTTTTTGACTTGAACGATCGGTAACGATTCGCCGGTTAGCGTGCCGTCGAGATAGGAAATGTAGTCCCGGATTACCGCGAGGATACGCGAGCCGATCGGTATTTCCGTGCCGATCAAGCCTTTCGGCATGCCTGAACCGTCGTAATGTTCATATTGGTGATAAATGATCGAAGCGGCTTCTTGGAGTTGCCGGATGTCTTTTAGCATCATTTGCCCTTCCTCGGCATGTTTGTAATAGCGCTTTTTATCGTGCCAAGAAAGTGAAAACAGCGGCTGTTTCAATAGCTCGTCGGGTAAGCTCATTTTGCCGATTTGCAAGAGCAGTCCGGCATACATCACGTTGTTGATGTCTTCATCGCTCAATTGCATGAGCCGCGCTATGTTTCGGCCATTTTCCGCAATAAATTTGGCATGACCGCTTTTGATGCCGGGCCGCATTTCGATAATTCGGGCAAAGGTTTTAATCGAGTCGGCATATTGTTTTTTTAAGGCTTTGTTGGCTTTGTCGATTTGTGCCAACGATTTTTTCAATTGCCCGGTTCTTTGTTCAACCTTCTCTTCGAGGTGAGCATTGAGTTCCTTGAGTTGTTCGTTTTGATTCTGAACAATGGCGAATAAGCGGTTACGTTCATCGCGAATGAATTTTTGCTCCAACGCATTATGCACCAGTATCTTGAGCTCGTTATCGTCCCAAGGCTTACTGCAGTAGCTGTATATCTTGCCTTTATTGACAGCTGCGATCGTCGATTCGATGTCGGCATAACCGGTCAACAAAATACGCACCGTTTCCGGCCATTGCTCGGCCGCCTTGGCTAGAAATTCTGCGCCGTCCATTTTCGGCATGCGCATGTCGGACAGGATCAAGTCGACTGGATCTTGGTTTAATAGCGCCAAGCCTTCCGAACCGTTTTCAGCGGTATGAATCGTATAGTTGCAGGAACGGAACAAGCGCTTTAACGCCTTGAGTATATTCTGCTCATCGTCGACGAGCAGTAATACGGGCTGGATTTTTGCGTCCGCTGACGGGTCGTTCATAGAATGAATCCTGGGCAAATTGACTGTCGTTGGTTAAGGCATCTTTTGTTAGGTTAATATAGCTTACACCCTTTTGATTGAAAAACCGTCTAAGAATAAAAGGCATGGGATGTGTCTATCGAGGACCGCCGTGAACCCGTCCATGGGGCTTGACGGCAGCTCCCTGCTGCCGACATCCTCGCTAGCCACACCCCATACCTTTATAAAGTTAACCACTTTTTGAGTATAAAGGGAGTCGCATCGGCGATAGCGTTAAGGGTAAGTTGTGAGCCTCTAAGGTAGAATAGCCAAAAAGTTCGGCTTATCATTTCACTGCTAACTGCTAACTGCTAACTGCTAACTAATTTTAGCCCGAGAGAAATAACTCAGGAGTTTTTTTGAAATTCATACACACATCGGATTGGCATGTCGGCCGGCAGTTTCACAATGTTTCGTTGCTCGATGATCAACGTTATGTTCTCGAACAACTGATCGATTATATTAGGCGCGAGTCGGTCGATGCGCTAATCATTGCCGGCGATATCTATGACCGCTCGGTTCCCCCGGCATCGGCCGTGCAATTGCTTGATGAGGTGCTCAATACCATCTGTAACGATCTGGAGGTTCCGGTCATCATGATTCCGGGTAATCATGATGGAGCCGAACGGCTGCGATTCGGTTCCAGGCAACTGAGCCGAGCGGGTCTTCATATCATCGGCGAATTGACGCAAATCACTGAGCCTGTGATCTTGCAAGGCAAAGCCGGCCCGGTTTGCTTCTATGGAATCCCTTATAACGATCCCGAGTCGGTGCGCAATCACTTCGGCGTCGACGTATCCACTCATGACCAAGCGCACGCTTTTCTGGTCGAACAAATCAAGGCGGCAGCATCGGATCAAACTCCAAATGTATTAATAAGCCATTGCTTCATCGACGGCGCCGAAGCGTCCGAATCCGAAAGGCCTTTGTCGATCGGCGGCGCGGACCGGGTCAATTACGAGCCGTTTGCAGATTTCGATTATGTCGCGCTCGGGCATCTGCACAGCCCGCAGTATAAAGGCAAGGAGCATATTCGTTATTCCGGATCGATTCTCAAATATAGCTTTTCGGAACAAAGGCAACAGAAAGGGGTAACCTTGATCGAGTTGGATGTTGACGGTCTAAAATCGACCGCGCATCTAGATTTACAGCCGCAACGCGATATGCGGACGATTGAAGGCGAATTGAAAACGATTTTGGCACAAGGCGAGACCGACCCGAACAATGACGACTATTTACTGATTAGACTGACAGACCGGCACGCGATTCTCGATCCTATCGGGAAATTGCGAGAAGTTTACCCGAATGTCTTGCATTTGGAAAAACCGGGCATGCTGGAAACCGGCGAGCGACAAGTCAATCGCGATAAACTCAAACGGGGCGAGTTGGAAATGTTTCGGGACTTCTTCGAGCAAGTCTTCGGTAGCACATTAACGCCCGTACAAGATGAGGCGATTCGTCATACGATTTCGCTTATTCATAAACAAGACGGTGATCGTGCATGAAGCCAGTAAAACTGACGATTCAGGCATTCGGACCGTTTGCCGGAAACGAAAGCATCGACTTTCGTTTGCTTGGGTCCAGCCCTTTGTTTTTGATCAACGGCCCGACCGGTTCCGGCAAAAGCTCGATCTTGGATGCGATTTGTTTTGCGTTGTATGGTCAAACTACTGGCGCGGAGCGAGAGCCGTCGCAGATGCGTTGCGATCATGCCGATATTAACATGCTGACCGAAGCGATATTGGATTTCAATCTGGGGACTGAAAACTACCGTATTCGCCGCATTCCTGTTCAAGAGCGGCCTAAGAGCAAGGGCGAAGGTACCACGACGCAACAGGCCGAAGCCCAGTTGTGGCAACTCGACGGCACCGACGAAGGCAAGCTCATCGTTGCCAAAAGCGTGACCGATGCGACGAACGAAGTCAAACGATTGATCGGTTTGGATGTTGAACAATTTCGTCAAGTCATGGTATTGCCGCAAGGAAAATTCCGCGAATTGCTAATGGCCGATTCGAAAGAGCGGGAACAAATTTTCGGGCAGCTATTTCGAACCGGAATTTACAAACGCATCGAAGAAGCGTTAAAAAATCAAGCGGCTGGTATTCGCCAAGAAGTCGAACGGCATCGAAACCAGATCAAAGGGATTTTGCACGGCGCCGAAATGGCATCCGAAGCAGAAGTCGATGAAGCGCTCGAGGCTCTGCAACCCGAACTTGCTGCCGCTTCGGAGGAGAAGCAACAAGCCAATCAGAAAATGCTTCAGGCCGCGCGCGTCAGAGAACAAGCGCAAGCATTGAAACAAAGTTTCGATAATCTCGACACCAAGCAAAAAGCGCTGTCCGACAAGGCCGCACAAAAACCGGAAATCGATAAGCAACAGCATCGGCTCGACAGCGCGTTGCAAGCTGAAAAAATTCGGTATTTCTACGATAATTATCGGGCCAAGACAAAAGAGAAGGCAAAGTTACTCGAGCAGATTCAAACCAGCCAAACAGCGCTCCAATTAGCCGCTGCAATCGAGCTAGAAGCCAAACAAAACGTCGATGCCGCTAAACAGGCTTACTCCGAGGTCGAGGCGTTGAAGCATAAGCGCATTGAACTTCAGCAATATCGAGACCGGATTGCGGAGCTGGCCGAGGCCAGGGTGACGCTTCAAAATCGCCAAAAAGAGTTAACCGCCGCGAGAAAAGCATTCGATGCTCGAAAACTCGAACAACAAGCGTTGATTAACGAATTGGCGGACAAAGACAAGGCTTTTGTCGAAATCAGTCGCGAATTGGAATCGCTCGCGACGATGCGGATCGAATGGGAGGCGCAACGCCGCAATCTCCAGCAGCGTCAACAGTTGGAAGATCTGCGTAACGAGCAAACGCGCTTACGGCACAACGAGAGCAAGCTTGCCGCGGCCTTCGAAACGCAAAAAGCCGCCTACGACGCGCTTGAAAAAGAAGCCCGTCAAATCGAGATGCATTGGCATCTCGGACAGGCCGCGTTATTGGCCGAAGCACTGCAAGGCGGGCAGCCTTGCCCGGTTTGCGGCAGTATAGAACATCCGAAGCCGGCGGTAGCGGCAAATGACGAGGCGCTCGTGACCAAGCTGCAAGTCGATCAGGCGCGCGCCGATGAAAATCAAGCGCGTAACCAGATGCAAAACGCCAAGGAAAAATGGGATGCCGCGTTGAATGAGTTGGCTGTCAATCGAAAAGATATCGAACAATTGGCGCGGCAATTAGAACAACTGGCCGAACAACCCTTGCAAGCGCTTGTCGATACGTTCGCTAACGTAAGCGAGACTGTCGATCGACTCGTTGAGCGGCAAGCGCAACAAAAGACCTTAGGCGCGCGAATCGATACGATCAAAGGATTGCTCTCAAGCATGACCGAAACGCTTGCCGAGCTTGAAGCAAGTGCCGCTAGCGTCAACGAACAGTTCATACAAGCCCGATCTAACTCGGAACAGTTGGAAAAATTAATACCTGAAGACTATCGGGAGCCGAAAGCGCTTGAACAAGCTTTGTCTCAGTTGAATCGGCGTATCACGGCATTGAGCGATGCATTGACTCAAGCGGAAGCCGACTATGCCGCAAAACACTCGGAACTAGACAAGGCAAGCAGCAAACTGGAGTCCTTACAACAGCAGCGCGAGACGCTTGAAAGCCAGTATAGCGAGGCCGAAGCGCAATGGCGCGATGCGCTCGCACGCAGCGCTTTTGCCGATGCTGACGCATTTCATTCAGCGTTGATGGCCGACCCCGAACAGCATAGCCTCAAAGCCGAAATCGAAGCCTATCGAGACGAACTGGTCGGCTTGCAAGAAGTCGTTAAGCAACTCCAAGCCGATTTGGCAGGACATGCCCCACCCGACATGGAAGCGATCGAAGGGCAACTGACCGAACAGACCGCATGGTACCGAAAAGTCGAGGAAAGCTGGCGTAAACTCGAAGAGCGCGTTAATCAGTTGGTCCGCGTCAAAGGCAAATTAACCCAGGCCCGCGTCACGCAAGCCGAGCTCGAGGCGCGTTACGAAGTGTACGGCACGCTTAGCGATGTCGCCAATGGTCAGACCGGCGATAAGATCAGCCTACAGCGTTTCGTATTGAGCGTGTTGCTCGACGATGTGCTGATTCAGGCGTCCGAACGCTTGACTCTGATGAGCAAAGGCCGTTACCGAATGGTGCGTAAGGAAGACCGAGCCAAAGGCAACAAAGCGTCAGGCTTGGAGATGGAAGTCGAAGATGCCTATACCGGTAAAAACCGTCCGGTCGCGACCTTGTCGGGCGGCGAATCGTTCATGGCGGCCCTAGCGTTGGCGCTGGGCTTGTCGGATGTCGTGCAGTCCTATGCCGGCGGCATCAAGCTCGATACCTTATTTATCGACGAGGGTTTCGGCAGTCTCGATCCCGAGTCGCTGGATTTGGCGATTAGAACGCTGATCGATTTGCAGGCCTCAGGCAGAATGATCGGTATCATCTCGCATGTGACCGAATTGAAGGAGCAAATGGCGCTAAGGCTCGATGTCATCGGCTCCAGAACCGGCAGCAGCGTGCGCACGATTGGGGCTTAATACGGGAATCATCGTCAAGAAGCTCCGAAATTTAGATGCTGGATGCGTACCTATCTCTTATGTTTCATGGTCAAACGCTTTTTCGGCTAACTCGCGCCAAATTTCGACATCCGGCTGTTTTAATAATTGTTCGGCATAATGCCCGGCCCGTTTTAAATTTTCCCGCGCTTTCGGACTTAAAGCGCTACCTAATTCAAATTGTTCGCCTTGAATGCTCAACAAGAAGCACGGCGGAGGGTTTTGGTGTTTGATGGTTTGATAAACTTGCAGCACGGCGGCCGGGCTCATCGCATGCGTAGTGTAGCTCTTGTCATGGGCGGGCTTGAGCTCCCTGAAATCGAATGCGCCTTTGCAGGCGACTGATGCATCGATAAACAACACCAGATTCCGGTCTTCAAGATCGAGAGCATGTTCGACCTGTAATTGAAAGTCGTTCAAAATTTCGACGGAACCCGGTTCTATTCGATTCTGAATTATTTCCAGCAGTAATGGGCCGAGTGCATCGTCGCCCCGGCTGAGGTTGCCGTAGCCGAAAATCAGAATGGGTATGGTTTTGTTCATCATGTAATCCTATCGATAAAAAAATTTATCTCGACCCGCGTGGTATTGCATTTATTATATTACTCCCTTTTGATTGAAAAACCGTCTAAGAATAACAGGTAAGAGATGTGTCTATCGAGGACCGCCGTAAACCCATCCATAGGGGTTTGACGGCAGCGCTCGAACGCCAAGGATGGCTTGAATGCAGATTTTGCAGGAGCAAAAATCTGCCCTGCTGCCGACATCCTCGCTAGCCACACCCCATACCTTCATGAAGTTATCCATTTTTTGAGTATAAAGGGAGGAATTCAATACAGTTAAAGCCCTTTATGAATCGAGATAATAGTTTTGATGTGGAAGGACTAATTATACTTGCGTTCACGAATGAAGGTGCTAATCTGCCCGACATTTGATAACTTGTTAAGGAGATTGGATGAAAGCGAGAGATAAGCGCCGTGGTTTGGTGTTGGTCAATACCGGCGAAGGGAAGGGTAAGTCTTCGAGCGCCTTGGGTATGGTGTTTCGCGCAGCCGGCTGGGGCATGAAGGTCTGCGTGATTCAATATATTAAAGGACAATGGCAAACGGGCGAACACAAAGCCGCGGAGCGTTTCGACAATATCGAATGGCATGCTTTGGGCGACGGCTTTACTTGGGATACGAAAAATCCTGAGCAGGATATTAAAACCAGCCGCTCGATTTGGGAGTTCAGCAAGGAAAAAATTAAGTCTGAAGCCTATGATTTCGTATTGCTCGATGAAATTAATTATTGCTGCGGTTATCAATGGATCACCGGACAAGAAATTGCCGAGTTCATTAAAAATGAGAAGCCGTCCTGGATGCATTTAGTACTGACTGGGCGCAATGCTGCGCCGGAGGTCATTGAAGTTGCCGATACTGTGACCCATATGACGCTGGTTAAACATGCGTATACCCAGGGTATCAAGGCAGAGCAGGGCGTTGAGTTTTAAACGACTCTAAGCGTTGCCGAGATCAGCGTATTAGCATAGAATTCACAGGGTATTACCGAATGTTTTGAAATATTTTCGGTATCATACTTATAAAAATAAACAACCTAGAGGGCGCTATGTCTGAAACAACTAAAATTGTATTTGCGGTTATCGGTGTTTTTGTCGCCGGATTTATTGTCGTGGGAGTCAGCAAACAAGAATCCGTCGAGGACAAAGAGTCGGCAGCGATGATTAGGTCTTATGTCGCGATGCAGGAAATGGCATCTAAAAAATGTCCGGCCGCGATCATGAAGGAAACCGGCGAGCAAGTATTTTTTCCATCCGAGACGAAAAGCGACAAGGAGTCTTACGTAACTTATAACTATCAAGGTGAAACCGATGCATTCAAAAACGCTTCTTGCACGTTGCGGATCGAGATCGGCGGTATTTCTGATTTGATCATCGACGATAAAGTCATCATCAAAAAACAGAAAAAAAATTAGAACCTCGTAAAAGTCAAGATCAGGTACATGGAAGTACCTACTTAGGATTATTTCAAAAATAACTTCCCTATTTTGGAAGGGCCCGATTGATCGATTGAAAGGCCCCGCACCTAAATAAGCCATGATTTTGAATCATTGCCAATAACCTATGGAATTTAGGTGGTGGGTTCACGGCTGTTCTCGATAAACACATCCCATACCTTTTTTCTTAGACGGTTTTTCAATCAAAAAGGAGTGGGAGAGCAAAAATGATTTACATAGAAATAATAAGTCATTGAATTAACTTCTTATTCGTCATGAAATTCATTCTGAAATGCTTTTTCTAGGTTAATGCTTAAACTGGCTTAGAACATCCAAAAAATAATAGATGTCTTTTTCTGTGTGGGTCGCGGAAATTTGTAGCCGGATTTCTTGTTCGCCTTTTGCGACAACTGGGTAATTCAAGCCGGTAACCAAAATGTCGTGCTCGAAGCAATGTTCTACCAAGGCCGTGGTTTTGTCGGTATTTCTAACTAGGATCGGTACTATCGGGTGTGCTCCGGGTAAGGTTTCGAATCCCAAACCGGTTAATCCGTTCCTGAGCCTTAAAGCTAGCGTTTTTATATGGTTAAGCAAGTCCTTGCCTTCGGTGCTGTCCAGTATATTCAATGCGGCTAAAGCTGCCGCCGCTTCCGGAGGAGTAATCGGATTGGAATAAATATAGCTCGCCGATGTTTCCCTTAAATAGTCGATTACGGTCCGGCTGGACACCGCATAGCCGCCGTTGACGCCGAGCGCTTTGCCCAGTGTTGCAATCAAGATGTCCGCTTGGCTTGCAGTGATTTCCTCGGTGCCGCGCCCGGACGGTCCGAGCGCGCCGATGCCGTGCGAATCGTCGACTACCGTCAAAATTCCTTGTTTGTAATTGGTTTCGTGTTTTCGGCGTATCGCGTCGATTTTATCCAGCTGTGCATGGTCGCCGCGCATACTGAAGACGCCGTCGGTGACGATGATTACTCGTTCCGCTTGGCCTTTGTTATCGATCAGTATGCGTTCAAGCTCGGCTAAGTCCAAATGCGGATAAACCGCTTTTCGCGCCGTTTTTGCCAAACGAATCGCATTGATGATGCAGTTATGATTGAGAGCATCGCTGACGACTAACGTGTCTTCATCGATCAACGCCGGTAAGATGCCGATCATGGCCGCATAGGCCGCGCTGAATAGCATGGCCGAGTGACGATCGTGAAATTCGGCCAGGCGATTTTCCAAGTCGATATGAGGTTGATAGGTGCCGGAGATAAACCTCACCGCGCCGGGACCCGCTCCGAAGGTTTCGGCGGCTTTCGATTCGGCGGCAATGACAGCGGGATGGTTCGATAGACCCAGGTAGGCATTGGCATTCATTCTCAAGAAAGTCCGATCCGGGTAATTCTGAAGCAATACCCTGGGGCCGAGGCCGTTTTCGGCAGGTTTGAAGCCGGTGATGATTTTTTCCTTGCCTTTTGAGATACCTTTGGCTTGCATCGCGGAGAGTCGGTCCCTTAACTGTGTGTCGAGTTTGGCAAGTGTCATGATGACCTCTTTTAGCGGGTAGTGATTGGGGAATAGTAAGCAGTTAGTGGTAAGCGGTAAGCGGTAAGCAGTAAGTAGTGAATGGTGAATGGTGAATAGGTGTTTGGTTTATTGAAACGGCATTATCGGTTTATTCGGTTATATGCTCAAGCATGTCCTTGACCATTGTTGCTAGGTCGTATCGCGCTTGCCAACCCCATTCTTGCCGGGCGGCGCTATCATCCATGTGGCGTGGCCAAGAGTCCGCTATGACTTGTCTAAGCGGGTCGATTTTATAGCTCATTTTGAAATCGGGAATATGCCGGCGAATTTCTGCTGCCAGTTGCTCAGGCGTGAAACTCATCGCGGTCACATTGTAGGCATTGCGGTGGATTAAGCGTTTGGGATCGGCTGTCATTAACTGCCAAATCGCATCAATCGCATCCGGCATGTACATCATATCCAATTGCGTATCAGGTTTTAGATAGCATGTGTAGTGTTGCCATCGAACGGCAGCGTTGAATATTTCGACTGCGTAATCGGTCGTGCCGCCGCCGGGCGGCGTTTTATAGGAAATCAATCCCGGAAATCTAAGTCCCCGAGTGTCAAGGTTATAGCGCTTGTGATAATAATCGCACAGTAACTCGCCGGTTACCTTGCCGATACCGTACAACGTATTTGGTCGTTGTATCGTATCCTGAGGCGTATCGAAAGTCGGTGTGTTAGGGCCGAAGGCGCCTATCGAGCTGGGAAAAAATACCGAGCAAGCGTTTTGACGGGCGATTTCCAAAACATTGAACAAGCCATCGATATTGACCGACCATGCTCTTTGCGGGTCCGTTTCGGCAACTGCGGACAATAACGAAGCGAGGTGAATAATCGTATCGATGCGATAGTTCTCGACAATTCGAGCCAACGCCGCGATGTCTTCAATGTTCAACCGGCAATAGGGGCCTGCGTTCGTTAAATCGGCATCGGGTTGCTTACGGTGACCGGCGGCAATGATGGAGTCATTTCCGTATCGCTGTCTGAGAGCTGGCGTCAATTCCGACCCGATTTGTCCGGTGGCGCCGGTCACGAGGATGGTTTTCATCGGTTATTAAACCTGGTTGTTATAGGCGATAAACTCGAGAAGTCGAATGGATTATAAACGGCATCGGTTGGAATTGTCTCGTTCAGCCAAAGTTTGTACAGGACAAACGAATTAAAATCACTTCTTGGATTCAAGTTATAACTGCAATTGTATACTCATATATGGACTCCTCGTTTATTGCAAGCCAAGTTTTCAAAAATTGATGTCAAAACAGAGATCAAGATTGCAGCCATATATCCGGTCTCTCAACAGAGGCTTTATTGCCTCAGGACTCCTGATGAATCTATCCG